>JBDKFE010000010.1:0-5478 GCA_039798885.1 Pseudomonadota bacterium
GTGGATGAGACGGAGGCGTGGTCGACGCAGATCCTGACGGGGCCGAAGGCGCGCGAGGTTTTGGCGGCGGCGGGGTGCGAGGCGGATTTGGCGAAGCCTTGGTTGACGTGGCAGGAGGGGCGCATCGCGGGGCGGTCGGTTGTCCTGATGCGGGTGAGCTTTGCCGGGGAACTGGGTTGGGAGATTCATTCGCGCGTGGCGGATACTCCGGCGGTCTATGATGCGGTGATGGCGGCGGGGCGGCCTTTGGGGCTGCGGCCTTTTGGGATGTTCGCGCTGAATTCCCTGCGGGTGGAGAAGGGGTATCGGGCGTGGAAGGGGGACCTTTCGACCGATTACACCGTCTTGCAGGGCGGGTTGGAGCGGTTCGTCGATTGGGGCAAGCCTGCCTTCCGGGGCAAGGCCGCGCTGGAGGCGGAAAAGCAGCGGGGGCTGACCAAGCGCTTCGTGACGCTGACCGTGGAGGCGGGGGAGTGCGATCCGCCTTACATGTCGACGATTTGGCACGGTGGCGCGGTCGTGGGGGAGACGACATCCGGCTATTTCGGGCATCGAGTGGGACGGGTTGTCGCGCTGGGGATGCTGCGGGCGGACCTGGCGGTGCCGGGGACTTCGGTCGAGGTGGAGATCTTTGGGCAGCGCTATGCGGCGGTGGTCTGCGAGGATGCGCCGCTGTGGGATGCGAAGAACGAGCGCTTGCGCGCGTGATCGGCGGCGGGACCGGGGGCCAGCCCCCGGACCCCCGGGATATTTGAAGACGGAAAATGGAGGCGGGTGTGGGTCAGGTTCCGGAGCGGGCGCGGGCGGTTGTCATCGGCGGGGGCGTGTCGGGCTGTTCGGTGGCCTATCATCTGGCCAAGGCCGGGTGGACGGATGTTGTGCTGTTGGAGCGCAAGCAGTTGACCAGCGGGACCACGTGGCATGCGGCGGGGCTGATTGGGCAGTTGCGCGGGTCGGCCAACATGACGCGCTTGGCGAAGTATTCGGCGGATCTGTACGTGAAGCTGGAGGCCGAGACCGGGGTGGCGACGGGGATGCGGCAGGTGGGCAGCATCTCGGTCGCGCTGACGGAGCATCGGCGGGAGGAGTTGCTGCGGCAGGCCACGGTGGCGCGCATCTTCGGGGTGGATGTGGCGGAGATTTCGCCCGCGCAGGTGAAGGAGATGTATCCGCATCTGAACGTGAGCGACGTGGTGGGGGCGGTGCATCTGCCGCTGGATGGGCAATGCGACCCGGCCAATATTGCCATGGCGCTGGCCAAGGGTGCGCGGATGCGGGGCGCGCAGATTTTCGAGCATACGAAGGTGGTGGGCGTGCGTCAGGCGGGCGGCCGCGTGACGGGGGTCGATTATGTGGGGGCGGATGGGGAGCCGGGGTTCATTGCCGCCGATGTGGTGGTGAATTGCGGGGGCATGTGGGGGCGTGATCTGGCGGCGCAGTCGGGGGTGACGCTGCCGCTGCATGCCTGCGAGCATTTCTACCTGATCACCGAGCCTGTGGAGGGGTTGGGTCATCTGCCCGTGCTGCGGGTGCCGGATGAATGCGCCTATTACAAGTCTGACGCGGGCAAGATGATGATCGGGGCCTTTGAGCCTAAGGCCAAGCCTTGGGGCATGGGGGGCATCCGCGAGGATTTCATGTTCGACACGCTGCCCGAGGATTGGGATCATTTCCAGCCGATCCTTGAGGATGCGATGAACCGGATGCCGCTGTTCCAGACGGCGGGGATCCATACCTTCTTCAATGGGCCGGAGAGTTTTACGCCCGATGACCGCTATTATCTGGGCGAGGCGCCGGAGCTGCGGGGGTATTGGATCGCGGCGGGCTATAACTCGGTCGGCATTGCGGGATCGGGGGGGGCGGGGATGGCGCTGGCCTCGTGGATCACGGAAGGGGAGCCGCCTTTCGATCTGTGGGAGGTGGATATCCGGCGGGCGCAGCCGTTCCAGCGGAACCGGGCTTATCTGAAGGAGCGGGTGAGCGAGACGCTGGGGCTGCTTTATGCGGACCATTTCCCCTATCGGCAGGTGGTCACGAGCCGGGGCGTGCGGCGGACGCCTTTGCATGAGCATCTGAAGGCGCGCGGCGCGGTGTTCGGCGAGGTGGCGGGCTGGGAGCGGGCGAATTGGTTCGCGAAGCCGGGGCAGGAGCGGGAGTATCGCTATAGCTGGGGGCGGCAGAATTGGTTCGAGAACCAGCAGGCCGAGCATCTGGCGGTGCGGAACGGGGTCGGGTTCTTTGACATGACCTCTTTCGGGAAAATCCGGGTGGAGGGGCGGGATGCGGCGGCCTTCTTGAACCGGGTCTGTTCGGCGGAGGTGGATGTGGCGCCGGGGCGCATCGTCTATACGATGTTCCTGAACGAGCGCGGCGGGATCGAGGCGGATTTGACGGTCACGCGGCTGTCGGAGACGGCCTATCTTCTGGTGGTGCCGGGGGCGACCTTGCAGCGCAATCTGGCCCATCTGCGGCGCTGTCTGGGCGAGGAGTTCGTCACCATCACCGATATGACGGCGGCGGAGTCGGTGCTGTGTGTCATGGGGCCCAAGGCGCGCGATCTGATGGCGCGGGTGAGCCCTGCCGATTTTTCGAACGCGGGGCATCCTTTCGGGATGGCGCGGGAGATCGAGGTGGGCATGGGCTTGGCGCGCGCGCATCGGGTGACCTATGTGGGCGAGCTGGGCTGGGAGCTTTATGTCAGTTCGGACCAGACGGCGCATGTCTTTGAGGCGCTGGAAGAGGCGGGGGCCGATCTGGGGCTGACGCTTTGCGGCATCCACACGCTGGACAGTTGCCGGATCGAGAAGGCCTATCGGCATTGGGGCCATGACATCACCGATGAGGATCATGTGCTGGAGGCGGGGCTTGGCTTTACCGTGTCCAAGCGGAAGGCCGGGTTCATGGGGCGCGAGGCGGTGCTGCGCAAGCAGGAGGCCGGGCTTTCGCGGCGGATGGTGCAGTTCCGCATGGAAGACCCCGGCGTGATGCTGTTCCACAACGAGGCGATCGTGCGGGATGGCAAGATCGTGGGGCCTGTGACGAGCGGGAATTACGGGCATTTCCTCGGCGGGGCGGTCGGGATGGGCTATGTGCCTTGTGCCGGGGAGAGCGAGGCGGAGGTTCTGGCTTCGTCCTACGAGATCGAGGTGGCGGGGGTGCGGCATCGGGCCGTGGCGTCGCTGGTGCCGATGCATGATCCGAAATCGGAGCGGGTGCGCGCGTGACATCTGGCGGGACCGGGGGCCAGCCCCCGGACCCCCGGGATATTTGGGAACGGAAAATGAGGGCTTGCGTGGTGCCTTTGGGCGGGCGGGGCTTGGCAGGGAGAACGGGCGATGAGCGATATCGGTGAGGTGTGCGAACCGGCGCGGGCGCGGCGGTCTGGCGGGCGGTCGGCGCGCGTGGCGCTGCGGGCGGCACCGCTGGCGGATGATGTGCGGCCCGTGCGGGCCGGGATGCCGGGGGGGCAGTACAAGCCGCTGACGGAGGCCGGGATGGCCAAGATTCACCAATCGGCGCTGGAGGCGCTGGAGGTGATCGGGCTGTCGCAGGCACCGAAGTCGGGGGTGGAGATCATGACCGCCGCCGGGGCGATCCAAGGCGATGACGGGCGGCTGCGCTTTCCCCGCGCGCTGGTGGAGGACATGCTGGCGGTGGCGGCGCGGGACATCACGCTTTATGCCCGCGATCCCAAGCATGATCTGCATCTGACCGGGACCAATGTGCATTTCGGTACGGCGGGGGCGGCGGTGCATATCGTGGACCCGATCACGCTGGATTACCGGGAGTCGACGGCGCAGGACCTGTATGACGGGGCGCGGCTGGTCGATAACCTGGACAATATCCATTTCTATCAGCGCACGATGGTCTGCCGGGATGTGGTGGACAACAAGGAGATGGACCTGAACACGCTTTATGCCTGCCTTGCGGGCACGCAGAAGCATGTGGGGACATCCTTCAGCGATCCGTCGCATGTCGCGGATTGCTTCGATATGCTTTACATGGTGGCGGGGGGCGAGGAGAAGTGGCTGGAGCGGCCCTTCGTGTCCAACTCCAACTGCTTTGTCGTGCCGCCGATGAAGTTTGCGGAAGAGTCCTGCATCACGATGGAGGATTGCATCCGGCGGGGGATGCCGATGCTGCTGTTGTCGGCGGGGCAGGCGGGGGCGACGGCACCTGCGCCCATCGCGCTGACCATCGTGCAGGCGGTGGCGGAATGTCTGGCGGGCGTCGTCTATGTGAACGCGATCAAGAAGGGGGCGCCGGCGATTTTCGGCACATGGCCCTTTGTCAGCGATCTGCGGACGGGGGCGATGAGCGGCGGCAGCGCGGAGCAGGCGCTGCTGACGGCGGGCTGCGCGCAGATGCATCGGTTCTACAACCTGCCGGGGGGCGCGGCGTCGGGGATTTCGGACAGCAAGCTGCCGGATATGCAGGCGGGATGGGAGCAGGGGATTACCAATGCGCTCGCCGGTCTTGCCGGGTTGAACATGTGCTATGAGGCGGTGGGGATGCATGCCTCGCTGTTGGGATTCTGTCTGGAGTCCTTGGTGCTGGGCGATGACCTGCTGGGGCAGGCGATGCGGCTGGTGCGGGGGATCGATGTGACGGAGGATTCGACCAGCATCGAGGCGATGAAGGAGGTCTGTCTGGGCGGGCCGGGGCATTATCTGGGGTCCGAGCAGACGCTGAGCCTGATGCAGACGGAATATGTCTATCCCAAGGTGGGCAACCGGATGAGCCCCAAGGAATGGAACGAGGCGGGGAAACCCTTGTTGCTGGATACGGCGATCCGGCGCAAGAATGACATCCTGTCCAAGGCCGGGTGCCGCGTCGATCCCGAAATCGATGCCGCCATCCGGGCGCGGTTCAACATCTATTTCCGGTGAGGCTGGAATGACTTACGCGAACCTTTCGAAGTTCTACATCAACGGGGAATGGGTGGCGCCCTTGGGCGGCACCGTGATGGGGGTGGAGAATCCGGCCACCGAAGAGATCGTGGCGCAGGTGGCGCTGGGGTCGGTGGCGGATGCGGATCGGGCCATCGCGGCGGCGCGGGCGGCGTTTGACGGGTTCACCGCGTGGAAGGCGGCGGACCGGATCGCGCTGCTGGAGGCCATTCTGGCCGAGTACAACAAGCGCTACGAGGACTTCGCGGTCGCCATGAGCACCGAGATGGGTGCCCCCATGGCTTGGGCGCGCGAGGCGCAGGCTTGGGCCGGGCAGGTGCATCTGGAAAGCACGATCAAGGCCGCGAAAGAGTTCCACTGGGAGGAGATGCGGGGCGATACCCTGCTGGTGCGCGAGGGGATCGGGGTTTGCGCGCTGATCACGCCGTGGAATTGGCCGATGAACCAGATCGCCTGCAAAGTTGCCCCAGCGTTGGTGGCGGGCTGCACGATGGTTCTGAAGCCATCGGAAATTGCGCCGCTGTCGGGTGTGTTGTTCGCCGAAGTCTGCCATGCGGCAGGTGTTCCG
>JBDKFE010000011.1:0-2992 GCA_039798885.1 Pseudomonadota bacterium
GAGAACCATCCCTATCTGGATCTGTTCATCCATCTGCTGATCGCGACAGGCGCGCGCAGCAGCGAGGCGCGGTTGGCGCGGTGGTGCGACTTCGACATGCAGCGGATGATCTGGACGGTCCCGCTGTCAAAAAGTGGGCGGGCGCGGCGGATTGTGCTGTCCTCGGCGGCGGCGAAGGTGCTGGAGCAGATAAAGGAGCGTAGCCTGTCGCTGGAATTGCCGGTGAGGGCTGATTGCCACCTGTTCATCAACCCGCGCCTGAAGCAGCCCTACAAGAGCTTTCATCTGGCATGGGATCGTGCGCGGCGTCGCTTGGGGATGGAAACCGTGCGTATCCACGACCTGCGCCACACCTATGCCAGCCTGCTGATCAATCGCGGGGCATCGATCTATGAGGTGCAGAAACTGCTGGGGCATCATCACATCTCGATGACCGAGCGCTACGCGCACCTGCTGCCCGACACGCTGCATCAGCGCGTCGAGATCGTCGCACGCCTGCTGGATTCCGGCGGCAATCATCAGTGACTTTGGAAAGCAGTGGTGAGCCCGACAGGATTCGAACCTGTGACCCACTGATTAAAAGTCAGTTGCTCTACCAACTGAGCTACGGGCCCACGAGGGGGGTGATTAGTTGCCGCCAGCCGGGGGGTCAAGGGCAAAAAATGCTTTGGTCTGGATAAATTGCGGGGTCGGGCGTATATGGGCGCCATGATGGAAAAGACGCCCCAGACCGGCCTGCCTTTCATGAAAATGCATGGGCTTGGCAACGACTTCGTGGTGATCGACTCGCGCGGGCGCGGGGCGGTGACGACGCCCGCCTTGGCGCGTGCCTTGGGGGACCGGAATCGCGGCGTGGGCTTTGACCAGTTGGCAGAAATCCGGACGGCAGAGGGGGCGGATTTCGCGCTGGAGTTCTGGAACAGCGACGGCAGCCGTGCCGGGGCTTGCGGGAACGCCACACGCTGCGTGTCGGATTACATGATGCGGCAGTTGGGCAAAGGGGCGATCACGCTTGTCACGGCGCGGGGCGGGCTGTCGGCGGTGCGGCGGGATGATGGGCTGGTGTCGGTGAACATGGGCCCTCCACAACTGCGCTGGGACGAGGTGCCTTTGGCGCGCGAGGTGGATGTGCAGCACCTGCCTCTGGCGGGCGATCCGGTGGCGGTGGGGATGGGCAATCCGCATGCGGTGTTCTTTGTGCCGGATGCCGAAGCCGTCGATGTGGCGGGATTGGGCCGGGCGGTGGAGCATGATCCGCTGTTCCCGGCGCGGACGAATGTGGAGTTCGCGTCGGTCACGGGGCCGGATCATCTGCGGATGCGGGTGTGGGAGCGGGGGACGGGGATCACGCTTGCCTGCGGGTCAGGGGCCTGTGCGACGGCGGTGGCGGCGCATCTGCGGGGCCTGACGGGGCGGCGGGTCGTCATGGATGTGGATGGCGGGCGGCTGGAGTTGGACTGGCGCGAGGATGGGGTCTGGATGACGGGCCCGGTGGCGCATGTGTTCGACGGCTGGCTGACGGCGGATTTTCTGGCGGCGGTGGGATGAGCGCGCCGGTCTTTGCCACGCTGGGCTGCCGTCTGAACGCCTATGAGACGGAAGCGATGAAGGAGTTGTCCGCCGCTGCGGGGGTGGAGAATGCGGTCATCGTGAACACCTGTGCGGTGACGGCCGAGGCGGTGCGGAAGGCCAAGCAGGAGATCCGCCGCCTGTCGCGGGATAACCCCGGGGCCACGATCATCGTGACGGGCTGCGCGGCCCAGACGGAGCCGGAGACCTTTGCCGCGATGCCCGAAGTGGCGCGTGTGATCGGCAATCACGAAAAGATGCAGGCGGAGACGTGGCAGGCGCTGCGCGCGCCGGACCTGATCGGGGTGACCGAGAAGGTGCAGGTCGACGACATCATGTCGGTCAAGGAGACGGCTGGTCATCTGATCGACGGGTTCGGGCGGCATCGGGCCTATGTGCAGGTCCAGAACGGCTGCGATCATCGCTGCACCTTTTGCATCATTCCCTTTGGGCGGGGAAATTCGCGGTCGGTACCTGCGGGCGTGGTGGTGGAGCAGATCAAGCGGCTGGTGGACAAAGGGTTCAACGAGGTGGTGCTGACGGGTGTGGACCTGACCTCGTGGGGCGCAGACCTGCCCGCGCAGCCCCGGCTGGGCGACCTTGTGATGCGGATATTGCGGCTGGTGCCGGACCTGCCACGGCTGCGGATTTCATCCATCGATTCCATCGAGGCGGACGAGGCGCTGATGGGGGCGATTGCGACCGAGCCGCGCCTGATGCCGCATCTGCATCTGTCGTTGCAGGCGGGGGATGACTTGATCCTGAAGCGGATGAAGCGTCGGCATTTGCGGGATGACGCGATCCGCTTCTGCGAAGAGGCGCGGCGGTTGCGGCCCGATATGGTGTTCGGGGCGGATATCATCGCGGGCTTCCCGACCGAGACGGAAGAGATGTTCCAGCGGTCTGTCGATCTTGTGACGGAGTGCGGGCTGACGTTCCTGCATGTCTTCCCTTTTTCGCCCAGGAAGGGGACGCCTGCCGCGCGGATGCCGCAGGTGAAGGGGCCGGTGATCAAGGAGCGGGCGGCGCGGCTACGGGAGGCCGGGCAGGCGGCGCTGGCGGCGCATCTGGCGGCGCAGGTGGGGGTGGTCCATCGGGTGCTGCTGGAAGGGCCGCGCATGGGGCGGACGGAGCAGTTCACGGAAGTGGCGTTCGATGCCGATCAGCCAGAGGGGCAGATTGTGACGGCGCGGATCACCGGCTTTGCGGGCGAGCGGTTGGTCGCATGAGGCGGGTGGTGGCGCTGCCGTGCGCCCAGGATGTGTTGCGGTGGCGAGTGGCCTAGAAACCGACTGAAAGTCCCCGATCAGCGGCGAATCGTGTCGCCCGGTTGCAGCGTCGGGGTGAGTTCGACAACTTCGCCGCCCACGGTGCCGTCATGCTTGCCCGCGATGATCTGCGCGGCGCGGCGGCCGATTTCGAG
>JBDKFE010000012.1:0-12729 GCA_039798885.1 Pseudomonadota bacterium
CTGATCCAGCATCGCCGACAGATCCTCGATCCCCTCGGCCACCACATGCACCACGCCCGCCTCGCGCTGCACCCGCCCCGTCACCCGCAGCATCCGCCCCGCGATCACCGCGCGGCGAAACCGTTCATAGACCTTTGCCCAGACGACCACGTTGCAGGTCCCGGTCTCATCCTCCAGCGTGACGAAGATCACCCCCTTCGCCGTGCCGGGCCGCTGTCGCACCAGAACCAACCCCGCCACGCAGACCCGCGCGCCCACCGGCGGTTCGTCCAGCCGCGCCGCGACCAGCACCGAAGGCGGCCGCGGCCACCCACCGGGCGGCGCACTCCGCCCCATCCAGCCCGCAACTGCCTGCACCGCATCCTTCATAAGAACAAAGATAGAACAAACCCATCCTCCCGACAAGCCCGGCCGCCGCAGAGGGGGGCAGCGCCCCCGCGCGCGCCGGAGCAGCGCCGACAGCGCGGCGAAAGCCATGCGGCGCGTCCCGCGCGGCTCTGCTGGATTGCCCACCTTCGGACACTGGCAAAGCCTGCACAGATGGCCTATGTCGGGCAGGGAAACCGCGCATCTGGCGAAACGGCAGGGAAGAATGGCGAAGATCACTTACGTGGAACATGGCGGCAAGGAACATGTCGTCGACGTGGCGAACGGCCTGACGGTCATGGAAGGCGCCCGCGACAACGGCATTCCGGGGATCGAGGCCGATTGCGGCGGCGCCTGCGCCTGCTCCACCTGCCATGTCTACGTGGATCCGGCCTGGGTTGACCGCCTGCCCAAGAAGGACGGCATGGAGGAAGACATGCTCGACTTCGCTTGGAACCCCGATCCGGTCCGGTCGCGCCTGACCTGCCAGCTCAAGGTCAGCGATGCACTGGACGGCCTGCGCGTCCAGATGCCCGAAAAGCAAATCTGATCACCGCAACAGCAGCGCCGCTTCCTGCGCCGACGCAAAGGGCCGGACCACGCCCCCCATTGCCGTGCCGTGCCAGAAGGCCCGCTCCACCTCGGGGAAGATCGCCTCGAGTTCCGCTAGGGTCGCGGGCGACAGCGTGGCCGCATCCGCCGCGAAGGGATGGTAGCTTTCCGTCGCTGCGCCTTCGGCGAAGATGATCTCGTGCCGGTCAAGCAAAAGGTGAAAGTATTCCACCGCCGCCACGGGTGCGACGCGCACCCGCACCCCGTCGACCAGATGCCGCGCCTCGGCCAGAACCTCGGGCTCGCCGGTCAGCAGTTCGGCCCGCCAGCCCGTGATCGCCATCCGGTGATGCGGCGACACCCGCAACGGGCGCACATTGCCCAACACCCCCGCCGCTATCTCGACCGGGGCCAGCCGACCATCCCCCTCCACGACCTTGGACAGAACCCGACGGATCGGCTGCAACCCACGATCCATCGTTTCCACCAGCATTCCGTCGCGAAGTTCCTCGACCGCGACAAGCCCCTCTGCGGTCTCAATCCGTGTGCCGCGCACGAAACAGGCAAGGCCTGTTTCCTTGAAAATCCGCTCGGCCAGATTGCGCACTGCCGCATCGCCAAGGTGCAAGTCGTTCTTCATCACGCGCACTCCACAAGCCCGGTTCTCACACCCCCGGATAAGGGGAACTTCGTTGCGAATCCGGACATCATTGGGGCAAAACACGCCCAAATGCGCGATAAAGTGTTAACAATTAAAGGCAACTTCGCCCGTATGTCGGTCAGTTGACCTTGCGCGCGGGCAAGAAGGGCAGCGGCGCCACCGGCACCCCCTCTTCGATCAGCTTCTTCGCCTCCTCGGCCCGCGCTTCGCCATGGATGGCGCGTTCGGGCGCGTCGCCTGCATGAATGCGCCGCGCCTCGGCGGCGAAGTTCATGCCGACATATTCAGAGTTCTCCTCGATCTGCCGCTTCAGGGCGGCCAGCGCCTCTTCCACCGGGGTGCTGGGTGCCGTCAGGGCCGGGCGTTCCGCTGTGGCCTCTGCCGCGCGCGTGGGCCGCAGGGCAGGCGTCATCAACGCCTTCTCTACCGCCGCCGATCCGCAGACCGGGCAGGCGACATGGCCCTGCGCCTTCAAGGTTTCATAGGCCCCGCCCGATGGGAACCAGCTTTCAAAGCCATGGTCCTTGTCGCATTTCAGGCTGAAGCGGATCATTACGGATCACCGGGTTGCGGTCGGGCAGTCTGTTCGTCTTTGCGGGTGGACCGGTTCGGCCCGGTCCGCAATTCAAGCCGCATTCTCAGGCCGATGCAACCGCCCCCGCCACCATGCCCCCCGACTGGGCCGAAGCGTCGCAGCCGAACTGCAACAAAAGCGCGCGCAATTCGGGCTCTGCCACCAGCTTCGCCGCTTTCTCGGCCGCGAACCAGCGCCGCCGCCGCTCTTTGCGTTCAGGGAATTGCTTGGCCAGCCGCTCTACCCGCAGCGGATAGACCTGCACCACGCAGGGCAGGGCCTCCCGGCCTTTGCGGGTCTTGTCATAGGTATAAAGACCCCATGCCGCAGCCGCACACTCGCCCGTCACGCCCGCTTCTTCCCATGCCTCTTGCGCGGCCGAAGACTCGGGCGACTTGCCGATGATCGGCCAGCCCTTCGGAATGACCCAGCGCCCCGTCTCGCGGCTTGTGATCAGAAGGACTTCCACACGGCCCCGGTGCATGCGCCAGCACAGCGCCCCGAACTGGGTGCGCGGTCCATCCTCCCCCCCAGACGGGAGGAAATCCGTCGTCTCGTTGCTCTTCATCGCGCCCCCCGATCCTTCGATCTGGTCCTTTTGGTCCGGGCCACACTGCTCGACCTCAGTCTATGTCATCTGTTTCGGCATTGCGCCATGACAACTGTCACAAAACCTTCATGTTTCTGTTACAAGTGGTCCGTTTGACACGGCCTCTGACCGTCATATCTTCGGGGCACAGGCCAAAGGGATTTCAAAGCATGCGCGCGCGTCGTCTTGTCCACCGACTGATTGCCATACCGGGTACCCTTGTCGGCTGCCTCCTTCCCGCAGCCGCAATGGCCGGTTTCAGCTTTCCCTCCATCGACGGGGGCACCATCGACCTCGACGCCTTCAAGGGCCGCCCCGTCCTTGTGGTGAACACCGCCTCGCTGTGCGGCTTTGCGCCCCAGTTCGACGATCTGCAGACCCTGCATGACAGCTACAGCCAGCGCGGCCTCGTCGTTCTTGCCGTTCCATCGGATGACTTCCGGCAGGAACTCGCCTCTGCCGCAGAGGTAAAGGATTACTGCGCCGCCAATTTCGACCTGACGATCCCGATGACGGACATCACCCCCGTCACGGGCGATCAGGCCCATCCCTTCTACAAATGGTTGGCCGATACCGAAGGCTTCACCCCCGGTTGGAACTTCAACAAGGTCCTGCTGGACGGCGAGGGCGAGGTGGTCGCCACATGGGGCAGCGTGATGCGCCCCACCGCCGAACCCGTCGTCGAAAAGATCGAGGCGCTGCTTCCGTGATCTCCGCCCACAGGGCGGGCGACCGGGGCCCGCTTCCCGGCCCGCTTTTCTTTGGTGCCTCCATCTATCGCGGCTCCTCCTACGGGCGCCACCACCCCCTCCGGGTGCCCCGCGTCTCTACCGTCATGGACCTTGGCGCGGCGCTTGGCTGGCTGCCCCCTGACCGCACCCGCATCAGCCCCCGCGCCAAGCCCGCCGCACTGACGGCCTATCACACCCCGACCTATATCGCCGCCCTTCAGCGGGCCGAAGAGAGTGGACAGGTCGACGACGCCACCCGCATCCGCCACCACCTTGGCACCGCCTCAAACCCCATCTTCCCCGAAATGTTCCGCCGCCCCGCCACCGGCGCAGGGGGCGTGATGCTCGCCGCCGAACTGCTGGCCACCCACAGCGCAGGCGCGATCCACGTCCCCGGCGGCGGCACCCATCACGGCCTGCCCGACCGCGCCAACGGCTTTTGCTACCTCAACGACCCTGTCCTCGCCCTGATGGCGCTGCGCCGCGCGGGCCTCACGCGCCTTGCCTATGTCGACCTTGACGCCCACCATCCCGACGGGGTGGAACCCGCTTTCGCGGGCGACCCGGACCTCTTGATGATCTCGGTGCATGAAGAGGACCGCTGGCCCTTCACCGGTCGCCTTACCGATGATGCGGGCGGCAACGCCTTCAACCTTCCCGTCCCGCGCGGCTACAACGACACCGAGGCGCGCGCCGTCCTCCACGGCCTCATCCTCCCCCGCCTCGCCGCCCACCGCCCGCAGGCCATCGTCCTGCAAGCCGGGGCCGACTCCCTGCTGGAAGACCCGCTTTCCCGCCTCGCCCTCTCCAACCGCGCCTATCTAGAGGCGCTGGATGAAATCCGCCCCCTCGCACCGCGCCTGCTGCTGCTGGGGGGCGGCGGCTATAACCCATGGTCCGTGGGCCGCTGCTGGACGGCGCTCTGGGCCGCGCTTGCGGGCCTTGAAATCCCCGACCGCCTGCCGGACGATGCATCCGCCGTCCTGCGCGCCCTGTCATGGAACGGCGGCAGCCGCCCAGCCCCCGAAGCCCATATGTTCGACACCCTGCTCGATCCCCCCCGCGAAGGCCCCCTCCGCCCGGACATCCGCGACCGCCTCGCGCATCTGGCCGCCAGATGATCCGCGCCTTCCTCGCCCTTCCCCTGCCGGACAGCGTGCTTTCCGCCCTGCGCGTGCAGCAATTCCTTTTGCCCCTGCCGCGCAAGGTGGACCCCGACAGCTTCCACCTCACCCTCGTCTTCTTGGGCGAACAGCCCGAACCCGTCCTGCAGGCCGCCCACGACCTCTTCGCCGAAATCCGCCTCGCGCCTTTCCCCCTCGCGCTCCGTGGACTGGGCCTCTTCGGCGGCGCCAAACCCCGCGCCGCTTGGGCAGGTGTCCTCCCCTCCGCCCCCCTTTCCCGCCTGCAAGCCAAGCTTGACCACGCCGCCCGCACTGCCGGCATCGCCACGGAAAGCCGCCGCTTCACCCCGCACGTCACCTTGGGCCGCTTCCCCCCACCACCCCCAGAGGAAACCTTCCGCCTCGAACGCGCCATCGCCGCAGGCAGCACCTTCGCCACGCCCGAATGGACCGTCGACCACGTCCAGCTTCTGGAATCGCGCCAGACGAAACAGGGCAGCGTCTACAGCGAACTCGCCCGCTACGACCTTTAGCCCCCGCCCTACAGAACCGGCGGCCGCTTGCCCGGCCAGTCGGTCGCCAGATGATACTGATGCCCCATGGCCAGCACCTTGGCATCCGCCCCATGCGCCCCGAAAATCTGCATCCCCATGGACAACCCCTGCGGCCCGAACCCCACCGGCAGGTTCAGACAGGGCAACCCCGCCAGACCGGGGGGGATCATCACCTCCATCCAGCGGTGATAGGTGTCCATCGCCACCCCGTTGATCGCCTGCGGCCAGCGCCAGTCGATCGGAAAGGGCCAGACCTGCGCCGTCGGCAGCACCAGCGCGTCATACTCGGCAAAAAGCTTCGCCGCCCGCGCATACCACCGCGACCGGATCACGCTTGCCGCGTGGAAATCGGCCGCCGTCACCTTCGCCCCCTGCTCGATCTCCCACAGGCTCTCGGGCTTGATCTGCGCGCGCTTGACCGGGTCGGCATACATCGCCTGCTTGTCGCCCGCATTCAGCATCGCCCGGATGGTGACCCAGGAAAACCACAGCTTCTCTGCCGGGAAGGGCGGGGCCACAGGCTCCACCACCGCCCCCATATCGGCAAACACGCGCAAGCCCGCCTCGCACAGGTCCAATATCCCCGGCTCCACCTGCCAAGCCCCACCCCAATCGCCCAGCCAGCCGATCCGCTTGCCCCGCATCTCGACGCCCAGCCGGTCGCCGAACGGCTCCGCCGCGCGCCCGAAGGGGACCTCCGGGTTCACCCCCGCCTGCACCTCCAAAAGCCGCGCCACATCCTCCACCGTCCGCGCCATGGGTCCCTCGGTCGCCATGGTCGCCAGAAACGTGTCTCCCACCGCATCCGGCGGGACCAAGCCGTAACTTGGCCGAAAGCCATAGACGTTGTTCCACCCGGCCGGATTGCGCAACGACCCCATCATGTCCGACCCATCCGCGACCGAAACCATCCGGCAGGCCAGCGCCACCGCCGCGCCCCCCGAACTCCCCCCTGCCGTCCGGTCCAACCCATAGGGATTGCGCGTCACCCCATGCACCGGGTTGAAGGAATGGCTCCCATGCCCCCATTCCGGCGTATTGGTCTTGCCGATGAAAATCGCCCCCGCCGCCCGCATCCGCGCGACCAGAAGATCGTCCTTCTCCGGCACATGGTCCGCAAACAGGGGCGACCCCCAAGTCGTCCGTATCCCCTGCACCGCCATCAGGTCCTTCACGGCCATCGGCACACCATGCAGCCACCCGGCCCGCGTCGCCCCGTCCGCCGCCCGCGCCTGATCCATCAGCGCATCCCCGTCGGGCATGGACACGATGGCATTGACGGTGCCGTTCACCGCCGCCACCCGCGCCAGCGTCGCCTCCATCACCTCCGAAGGCTTCACCTCGCGCGCCGCGATCAACCGCGACAGCGCGGTCGCCGAAAGCTCAAGCAAATCCATGATCTTCGTCTCGGCTCCAAATACCCCGGGGTGCGGGGCAGGGCCCCGCATGGAACGGGCGCGGGCATCTTGCCCGCGCCCGTGACCTCAAAGGCGCGTGCCGCAGGCCCTTGGGCCTGCGGCACTCCGCATCACTTCTGCAACTCGGTCCAGATGGCCGTGACGTATTCCTGCGCCTTGCCCGTGCAGGTCGGCAGGAACACGCCATTCCCGGCGAATTCCGCCGGGATCACCACTTCCGGCGCGGTCTTCATGTCTTCCGGCATAAAGGCCTCGGACCCCGCGATCCCGTTGGCATAGCGCGCAAAGGCCGAAATCATCGCCGCATTCTCCGGCACCATGATGAAGTCGAGGAACTTGTACGCCTCTTCCACATTCTGGGCATCGGCCAGCAGCGCGACCGAATCCATGAACAGCGGGAAGCCTTCCTTCGGATAGCCATAGGCCACCGTCGGATTGGCCAGACGCGCGCGCATGGTGGACCCGTTCCAGTTCACGCTCGCCGCCCAGTCGCCATTCGACAGACGCTCGGTCGCGCCATAGTCCATGCTGATCCAGTCGGGCTTGGCCGCCACCAGCAGGTCGCGCGCCTTCTTCAGGACTTCCGCATCCTCCGAGCAGGGCTCGCCGCCCGCATACATGGTGGCCATCGCCACGATGTCGTTCATCTCGGGCACCACGTTGATCTTGCCCTTCAACTCTGCCGGAACCTCAAGGAAGACGGCGCTGGTGTTGATGTCGCCCGAATAGATGGCGGTATCCACCGCGATCCCGGTCGATCCCCACTGCCACGGCACCGTATGGGCGCGGCCCGGATCCCAAGACACGTCCTTCCACTCTGGCGCGATATTGCCGTGGTTGGGCAGTTTGGACAGATCAAGCGGCGCGATCAGCCCCTTCTCCACCCAGATCGGCACATAGTTGGCCGACGGCACCACAAGGTCAAAGCCATGCCCGCCCGCCTCGACCTTGGCCAGCGCCGTGTCGTTGCTGTCATAGTCGGTGACGGTCACGGTGATGCCCGTCTCGGCCTTGAACTTCTCCAAAAGCTCCGGGCTGGTATAGTTGCCCCAGTTATAGAGGTTCAGTTGCCCCTCCGCCTGCGCGATGGCGCTGGTCGCCATCAGCAGGGCGGTCGCGGTCAGCAGTTTCTTCATAGCAGTCGCTCCCATGTTGGATGTTTTCTCCATTCTTCAGTCCCGCTTTCTGGTGAGCAGGAAGAAAGCCGTCAGCAAAAGCACCGTCAGCCCCAGCAGCGCGGTCGAGATCGCATTGACCTCGGGCGTCATGGTGCGGCGCAATTGCCCAAGCATATAGGTGGGCAGCGTGTCCTGCCCCCCCGATTTCACGAATTCCGTGATGATGACATCATCCAGCGAAATGACAAAGGCCAGCATCGCCCCGGCAAGGATACCCGGCCCCAGCAAGGGCAGCGTCACATGCCGGAAGGTCTGCCACGGCGTGGCGTAAAGATCCCCTGCGGCGGTTTCCAGCGACAGGTCCATCCCCTCCAGCCGCGCGCGGATGGGCAGATAGGCAAAGGGGATGCAAAAGGCCGAATGGGCAAGGATCAGATAGCCCAAGCCCTGATAGCCCGTCGCCTCTTTGACCACGCCAAACAGGATCATCAGCGCCACTGCGGTGACGATCTCGGGCACCATCAGCGGCTGGTTGATGGCGACATAGATGAAGGTCTCCCCCCGGAACCGCGCCCGCCGCGTCGTCCCCATCGCCGCCAGCGTCGCCACAGCGGTGGAAATTGCCGCTGCACAGACCGCGATGGTCAGCGACCGCATCGTCGCGTCCTTCACCGCCTGATTGCCCCAAGCCTCGCGGTACCAGTGCAGCGAAAAACCCTCCCACACCGCCACCGAATTTCCCGCGTTGAAGGAATAGGTCACCAGCGCCGCGATGGGCAGGTAAAGCATCACAAAGGTCGCCACCGCGATGATGGCAAAGCCCGGAATGCGCGAAATCTCGAACCGCCGCTCAGCCATGCGGGTTGCTCCCCCGGTTCGCCGCGCGGACATAGATCAGCAGCGCCACGGTCACGATCACCAGCAGCGTCACCGACAGCGCCGCGCCCAAGGGCCAGTTGCGCCCGGCAAGGAACTGCAACTCGATGAAATTGCCGATCATCATGTTCTTGCCGCCGCCCAGCACGCGCGGGGTCACATAGGCCCCCAGCGACGGGACAAAGACAAGGATGGACCCCGCCACGATCCCCGGCTTCACGATGGGCAGGATCACCCGCCGCAGCACCTGCCAGCGGCTTGCGTAAAGATCATAGCCCGCCTCCAGCAGCCGCATGTCGAACCGGTCGATGGCCGCGAAAAGCGGCAGCACCATCAGCGGCAGATAGACATAGGCCATCCCGATCAGCACCGCCGTATCCGTGTAGATGATCGCCAAGGGCGTATCGATCACCCCCGCCCACAGCAGCGCGGTGTTGATCACCCCTTCGGCCCGGATCACCTCCATGATCGCGAAGGTGCGGATCAGCAGGTTGGTCCAGAACGGGATGGTGATCAGAAACAGCCACAGCGCCCGCTGCTTTGCAGGCCGCGTCGCGATGAACCACGCCGTCGGAAAGCCCAGAGCAAAGGCCACCACCGTCGTCAGGATCGACAGCTTCACCGACCGCCAAAAGATCGTCATATGCGCGTCGGCCAGCCCCAGCGTGCCCTCAAAGATGTCGCGCGTGAACAGGATGCTGACCCAGCCGTCCCAACTGAATTCCCAGACGACATTCCCGTACTGGCCGGGCGTCAGGACGGAATAGATCACGATGATGACCAGCGGCCCAATCGCCGCCACCATCAGCAAAAGCAGGGCAGGGGCAGACAGCAGCCACCCGTTCCGGGCCGATTGCCGCCGCAGCCGTTCCTCTGCCGCGCTTTCCATCGCCCTCAATCCTCCAGAACCTGCGCCGCGCCGGACGCAAAGCGCAGACCCACGGTCGATCCCTCCACGATCCCCGCCTCGCCACTCGCCGGGGATTGCACCCGCGCCACGACCTCGGTCCCGTCGGCCAGCGCCAGATGGCAATGCGTATCCGTCCCGAAATAGACAAGGAACTTCACCACCGCCGCAATCGCCCCCGCCTCCGATGCCCCGACGATCCGCACCTGTTCGGGCCGCACGGTCAGCGTCACCGCCCCCTTGGCCCCGGTCGCCACCTCGACCACATCCCCCGTGGACAGCTTCACCCCACCGGGCACCACCGTCGCGGGCAGGAAATTCGTCTCGCCGATGAAACTTGCGACAAAGCGGTTCACGGGCCGGGTGTAGATGTCCTTCGGACTGCCGACCTGCTGCAACTTGCCCGCACTCATCACCCCGATCCGGTCGCTCATCGTCAGCGCCTCTTCCTGATCATGGGTAACGAAGATGAAGGTGATCCCCGTCTCGGTCTGCAGCCGCTTCAATTCGACCTGCATCTCTTTGCGCAGCTTCAGGTCCAGCGCGCTCAACGGCTCGTCCAGCAGCAACACCTTCGGCTGCGGTGCCAGCGCCCGGGCCAAGGCCACCCGCTGCTGCTGCCCGCCCGACAACTGGCTCGTCTTGCGGCCCGCCATCGGCTCCAGCTTCACCAAAGCCAGCATCTCGGCCACCCGCGCCGCGACCTCGGTCTTGGGGCGCCCCTGCATCGTCAGGCCAAAGCCCACGTTTTCGGCCACGGTCAGATGGGGAAACAACGCATAGCTTTGAAACACCGTGTTCACGGGGCGCTTGTTGGGCGGCAGGTCGGTGATGTCCACCCCATCCAGCAGGATCGTCCCCGCCGTCGGCATCTCGAACCCCGCGATCAGCCGCAACAGCGTGGTCTTGCCACAGCCCGAAGGCCCCAGCAGCGTAAAGAACTCGCCCTTGCGGATCTGGATCGACACATCGTCCAGCGCGCGCACCACATGGTCGCCCTGCCCGAAGGCCTTTACGGCGTTCCGGGCCTCGATGATCACCGCATCGGCCACTCAGTCGCTCCCCGCTGGTCTTTTCTTTTGATCATATCTGACCGCCCGAATCCCCGCTTGGCAAGCATTAAGAACGCGCCGCCCCCGCCATCGGTGCCCGCATCCCCGCCCAAGGTGCCGCCCGCTCAATCTCTGCACAAAGCGCGATCAACTCCTCATCCGCGCCAAAACGCGCGGCCAGATGCACGCCGATGGGCAAATCCCCCTCCGACCAGCCCAACGGAACCGAAGCGGCGGGCTGCCCACTTGCGTTGAACACCGCGCAGAAGGGCGAATATTCAAAGATACCGCCTGGGCCGATCCGATAGGCCAGATAATCCTCTGTCTCATGAGAGAACCGCCCCACCTTGGCCGGCGGCTCTGCCAGACAGGCCGACAGGATGATGTCCGGCCCATCCCCCGGCCCTTCACCAAAGACCGCCGCCATCTGCCGTCCAAAGGCGTGAATCTCCCCCACCGCCTCCAGATAGCGCGTCGGATGCAGCGTCTCGGCATGAGCCATGGCCCCGCGCGACACGCCCTCTACAAGCCCCACCGCATCGCGCCCCTTCAACGCCTTGCGGACCGAAAGCGCCGTGCCCACCCCCACGATATCCGTCCATGCCCGCATCATCATCGGCACATCCGCCTGTGGCCGCCCCGGCTCCACCCGATGCCCAAGGCTTTCCAACAGCCGCCCCGCCTGATGCACCGCCGCCTTCACCTCTGGATGGATCGCCGCCCCGGTGAAGGTCGTATCGCAGATCATCACCCGCAGCCGCCTTGGCGGGCGCGTGATCGCATCGGCATGGCTTCGCGCCAAGGGCGGCGCGACATAGGGTGCGCCCAGATCAGGCCCCGCGCAGGCATCCAGCATGACGGCGCTATCCCGGACCGACCGCGTCAGAAAGCCGTCGATCGCCATCCCCGCCCAGCCTTCACCGACATAGGGCCCATCGGGCAGCCGCGCCCGCGTCGGCTTGAACCCGAACAACCCGCAGCTTGACGCCGGGATTCGCACCGACCCGCCCCCGTCAGACCCATGGGCAAAGGCCACGATCCCCGCCGCCACCGCCGCCCCCGCACCGCCCGAAGACCCGCCGGAGGTGCGCTCGGTGTCCCAAGGGTTCCGCGTCGGCCCACCATAAACGGCAGCCTCCGTCGCCGCGCCGATCCCGCCTTCGGGGCTGGTCGTCCGGCCAAAGGTCACAACCCCCGTCGCCCGGATGCGCGCATAGATGGCCGAATCCCGGTCATAGCGCGTGTTCGCCAGCAGCCGCGACCCGTTATGCGACGGGAAATCCACCGCTTCGCAGCCAAGGTCTTTCAGCAGAAAGGGCACCCCCCGGAACGGTCCCTGCGGCAGGCCGGCTGCGATGGCCCGCCGCGCCACCTCTTCCTGCATCAGCACCACCGCATTGATCGCCGGATTGCGCGCCTCCACCGCCGCCAGTGCCGCATCCAGCAACTCGGTCGGCGTCACTTCCCCCGCCGCGACAAGCTCTGCCAGCGCGGTGGCATCCCGCGCGCCCAGATCGCCGATCATCCCGTCTCTCCCCGGTCGTTCCCCAAGGCCATGCTGGACCGCTGCCGTGGCCAAGGTCATGCCCAGAGTCGCCACGCAAAGGTCGGTTTCCGCCCCACAAGGCTGATTCGCGCGGATGGTTAATCCTGAACCGAAGATGAGCGGACCGTTCTCAGTGTGCTGACAGTTTGCGGCACAGAATCCGGCACAGAACCCGGTACAGGCCGCGCAGCCCATTTTGGCCATATCCTTGGGATTTAACGCAGCGCACGCCCCTTTCGCCTTGGACCCGCAGCGCAAAGCGACACCCTGTCACAAAACCGCGACACCGCCACGAAATGCAGCGTTGACACGCCGCGCCATCGCACTATGCAGGGATCACCTTCGGTTCCGGCAGAGATGTCGGATGAAAAGGGAACGCGGTGCAAATCCGCGGCTGCCCCCGCAACTGTAAGCGGCGAGAGACGGCGACTAAGCCACTGGAATCCTTCCGGGAAGGCCGCCCAATCGCAGACCCGCAAGCCAGGAGACCTGCCAAGGTGATCACCTTTCCGGCTCGCGGGGCGCGCGTCGGTCGGCGGACCTTCCGCTCGTGGTGACACTCTCACCGTCGGCGGAAGGGGTGTGCCTAACCCTTTCCCAAGACACGACTTTTTTGGGTCATCCGACCCGCAGGAAAAGGACCAAGGCCGTGCAACGCCTC
>JBDKFE010000013.1:0-4574 GCA_039798885.1 Pseudomonadota bacterium
GACAGCACGAACAATCCCGCCTCGGCCAGAAACACCGCGCCAAAGGCATCCTCTGTGGGCATCACCAGCCGCAGCCCATCCGCCGCCGCCGCCCCCACCAATCCACCAAACCCCGCCGCCACGGCCTGCGCCGCGCCCCAAAGACCCATCCGAGTCCCCTCGCGCGCCGCGCGCCCCTGACCTGCCAGCGCCATCATCGACCCGATGGCCGCCACCGCGAACATCCCGTTGAAAAAGCCAAGCGCGACCACCGCAGGCACCAGCGCCCCGCCCGTCTGCCCCAGCCCTGCAATCGCCAACAGCGACAGCGCCGACCCCGCGCAGCCCGTCATGATCCACATCCGCAGCGTCCCGATCCGGAACCCCGTCGCCGCGATCCCCACCAGCAGCATCCCCACAAAGACGCCGCCATTCTGCGCCCCCGAAAGCTGCGTGCTTTCCCCCGGCGCAAAGCCGAAGACCAGCCCGGCATAGGGTTCAAGGATCAGCTCCTGCATGAAATAGGCGGTCATCGACAGAAAGATGAACAGCGTGAAGACCCGCGCCTTCCGCTCGGCCCAGACCTCGGCCATGCCTTGCCTGAAGGGCAGCGTCTCCGCCTCCCGCTCGGCCACCACGCGGCGTTCGATGCCCCAGACGGCCAGCGCCGTCAGCACCACCGCGCCACCCGTCACGACCCCCACGATCTCTAGCAGCAACGCGGGCGTATAGGGGTCCAGCAGCGCCCCCACCGTTCCCGCCGTCACCGCGATGCCAAGGATCATCATCAACCATGTGATCGTCGCCGCCGCCGCCCGCCGCCGCGGTTCCGTCGCCGTTGCCAGCAGCGCCAGCAACGACGTGCCCGACGCCCCGACCCCCACCCCGATCAGCGCATAGGCCAGCACCGACAGCGCCAGCCCCATGCCGAACCCCGCCGGAAACAGCACCACCGCCACCGCCGCAAGGAAAGCCCCCAGCGCCAGCGCGGCCATGCCCCCGATGATGAAAGTCGTGCGGTTCCCCTTGGTATCCGACCGGAACCCCCAATTGGGCCGCGTGATCTGTATCCCGTAATGCAGCGCCACCAGCAGCCCCGGCAGCACCGCCGGCAGCGCCAGTTCCACCACCATCAGGCGGTTCAGCGTCGATGTGGTCAGCACCACAACCGCGCCCAGACACATCTGCACAAGGCCCAGCCGGATGATCTGGACCCAGTTCAGCTTCATGCCAGCCCCCGCAGCGCGAAGGCCGAAATCATCATGCCCGTGACGTAAAGCACCACGCCCGTCCCATTGTACCAAGGCGCCTTGCCCTTGGGATCGCGGAACAGCACCCGCATCGCCGCGATCTGCAGCACCAGCACCGCGAACACGCCCAGCGCGTGCAAGGGCTTGCCCCACAGCACCAGCAACGGGATCACCAGCGCCTGCGCCATGCCCATGACCGTGCAGGCGATCTTGGCCGCCACCTCTGGCCCCAGCACCACGGGCAGGGACCGCACGCCATGCTGCCGATCCCCTTCCAAAGCCTTGAAATCGTTCAGCGTCATGATCCCATGCGCGCCAAAGGCATATAGCAGCGCGATGATCACCACCTCGAACCGCGGCGCGGCCTGCAACAGGACCGCCGCCCCGGTGAACCACGGCAGCCCCTCATAGGACAGCCCCACCAGCCCCGGCCCCCACCAGCCCGACCGCTTCAGCCGCACAGGCTCGGCACTATAGGCCCAAGCCGCGACGACCCCGGCCACCGTCGCCCAGAACCCCCACGTCCCCAGCAGCGACCCGACCCACAGGCTCAGCGCCGTCATCGCCAGCGCGATCCACAGACCCCAGCGCCCCGGTATCCGCCCCGACGGAATGGGACGATCCGGTTCGTTCACCGCATCCACATGGCGGTCGCACCAGTCATTGGCCGCCTGCGACATCCCACAGACGATCGGCCCCGCCAGCACCATCCCCAGCAGCACCATCCCCCAATGGCCGGACAGGGGCACCCCCGCCGACACCGACCCGCACAGATAGGCCCAGATCGGCGGGAACCATGTGATGGGCTTGATCAGCCGCAGCATGGCGCGCGGTTCGGGCAGGCGTCGGGGCTGTATGGAAACGCTGACAGTCATGTGTCAACTACATAGCACATTGGAGAGTCGAGCAAGTGTTCTGACGCCGCATGTGTCAACTTTTTCTGACACTCGCCATTCATCTCGGCCCAAATACCCAAAAAACAACGGCCAGACCCCGCGTGACATCAGGCATCGGGCCGCACTTCAAAGCGGCAAACCGCATCGCCCGCCGCCACGCAGGCAACCTCGCGCACGATGCATCCCCGCCAGACCAGCCGCGCGAACAACCGCTCGAACACTGCCGCGTGCCAGTGGCAGATCGGATGATCCCCCCGCAGTCCCGCCACCAGCGGATTGCCCCCCACCTCAAAGGTCAAGGGCCGCCAACCACTGATGCGAAAACTGCCCGACCCCGCGAAGGTCCAAGAATGCCGCGCGATGGCCCCCGCCAGCACCCGCGCGCCCAAAGGCGCGGGCAGCGCCCGGATCGCCCATTGCGCCACCTTCGGAATGCGATGGCGCAGGATGTAACTCCCCGTCGCCAGCCCCGCCAAGCGCAGCAGACCCTCCGCCCGCTCTGGCAGCGCCATCCGCAGCGCCAGATGCACCGCCGCCGCCTCCGCCTGCGGGATCATTCCCAGCGTCGGGTCAGGCACCGCCACCCCCGCCGCCGCCATCACCTGATCGCGGAAGGCCCGCCCCTCCACCCGGTCCAGCACCGCGACCAATTGGGTGATCGCGTTCGGCCCGATCCGCGCCTCTCCCGCTGCGACGGGGACAAGTCCCCCGTCCATGGCGTCAGGCCCCTTCTTCCATCTGCTCTTTGCCGCCGCCACAGGCCGCAACCTCGGGCATCTTGACCCCCTTCCGTTCCTCTGCCCGCGCGGCCATCTGCGCCTTCACTGCCGCCCGCCGCTCGGCGGCCTTCGCGGCCTTGTCGGCGCTCGCCTCCCAATCGGCCATCTGGGCATCGGCAATGGTGCGCGTCTGGTCGAAGTGGAAATCCACCTTCCCCTTGGTCTGCGGCCCCCAATAGCCCGCCTTGCCAAGGTCATAGAAGGTCCGCCCCACCCCGGCCTTCAAGAACGCCTTCAGACATCCCAGCAAATAGCGCCGCCGGAACCCCGTCCCGCGCCACGGGTAATGGAACAGCGCCTTCCTCATGTAGAAACGGCGGTAATTCTTCATCACCCCGTCCAAGAGTTCCCCCCGCGTCAGCGCCGCAGGTTTCATGATGGGGGTGACGAAATTGTATTTGGAATAGTCGAACACCTCTACCTGATCGCGGATTTCCTGAAACAGCGGGGTAAAGGGCCAAGGCGTGTACATCGACCAATTGGCCAGATCGGGCTGCCAATCCCACGCCATCTGAAAGGTCTCTTCCAAAGTCTCTTTCGTCTCGTTGTCCAGCCCGACGATGAACTGCGCCTCGACGAAGATATCCGCCTCGCGCAGCAGCCGGATCGCCTCTTTGTTTTCGGCGACCGTGGTTTCCTTGTTGAACAGGTCCAGCTTCAGTTGCGCCGCCGCCTCTGTGCCAAGCGACACATGCACCAGCCCCGCCTTGCGGTAGAATGCCAGCAGATCGCGGTCACGGTAGATATCCGTCACGCGCGTGTTTATGCCCCAGGTGACACGCTCGTTCAGGCCCCGGTCGATCAACTCCTGACAGAATTCGACGAATTTCTTCTTGTTGATGGTCGGCTCTTCGTCGGCAAGGATGAAGAACCCCACCCCGTGATCCGTCACCAAACGCTCGATCTCATCCGCGACCTTCTTGGGGTCGCGCACGCGGTAATCGCGCCAGAATTTCCATTGCGAACAGAAGGAACAGGTGAACGGACAGCCCCGCGCCATGTTGGGGATCGCGACCTTTACGCCCAAGGGCACATAGATGTATTTCGACCAGTCAAGGATCGACCAATCCGGATCGATCGCGTCCAGATCCTTCACCGTGGATGCCGCCTGCGTCGCCACGATCTCTTGGCCATCGCGGAAAGCCAGCCCCTTGATCCTGCGCCGCTCCGCAGGCCAGCGCCCGTCGCGCACCGCCTCCATCAGGGTGACGAGGATCTCTTCCCCCTCGCCCCGGACGATCACATCGACCCATGGCGCCTCGTCCAGCACCTGACGGAACATGAAGGTCGCGTGTATCCCCCCCAGCACCCGCAGCGCATCGGGGCAAACCTCCTGCGCGATGCGCAGCGCCTCCTCTGCCGCATAGATCGCGGGCGTGATCGCGGTCAGCCCGACCACATCCGGTTTCAGCGCCGCCAGACGCGCCCGCAACGCGTCCGACCCGATGTGATGGGTCATCGCGTCGATGAAATGGATGTCCTGAAACCCCGCCCGCCGCAGATGCCCCGTCAGATAGGCCACCCAAGCCGGGGGCCAGTTCCCCGCAATCTCGGCCCCGCCGGAATGGTAATTCGGGTGGATGAACACGATCCGCATGACGACCCCCTGCCTTTGTGTAAGGCCAGGTTGACAGTCTTTCGCCCACAGACCTTGACGTAGGTCAATCCAG
>JBDKFE010000014.1:0-12135 GCA_039798885.1 Pseudomonadota bacterium
TGTTCCAGTCCTGATGGAACCCCTCGCGCGGGTCGGCATGTTCGTAAAGCGCGGTCCCGTCGAACCGCCCCAGCCCATGCGGATCGGTCGGGAAATGCCCCGGCACCCAGTCGAGCAGCACGCCCAGGCCCTTGCGGTGCGCCGCATCGACCAGCGCGCGGAATTCGCCCGGCGTGCCGTGGCGGATGGTGGGGGCGAACATGCCGACGGGTTGATAGCCCCAGCTTCCGTCAAAGGGAAACTCGCTGATCGGCAGCAATTCGATATGGGTGAACCCCATATCGGCCACGTAATCAACCAGCTGTTCGGCCAATTCCAGATAGGACAGCATCCGGTCACCCGGCGCGCGCCGCCATGATCCCAGATGCACTTCATAAACGGAAATCGGCGCGTCGATGCTGTGCCGCGCGGCGCGGGTCTGCATCCAGTCCGCATCCTGGAAGGCCCCGTCGATCCGCCGCACCACCGATGCATTGGCGGGCGGATGTTCCGACCCGAATCCCACCGGATCGGCCTTCAACGGCCCCGGCACCCCATCCCGGCCAAGGATTTCATACTTGTAGGTCGTCCCCTCGCCCAAGCCGGGAATGAACGTCTCCCACACCCCCGTGGCCCCGCGCCGCCGCATCGGATGGCGCCGCCCGTCCCAGATGTTGAAATCCCCCACGACCGAAACGCGTTCGGCATTCGGGGCCCAGACGGCGAAATGCGTGCCCTCCACCCCTTCATGCGTGACCACATGCGCGCCCAGAACTTGCCAGAGCCGCTTATGCGTGCCCTCGCCCAGCAGGTATTCGTCCATCTCGCCCAGCACGGGACCAAAGCGGAAGGGATCGTCGAATTCCCAGGTCGCGCCATGCCCTTCGGCGCGCAGGCGATAGGCCACCTTCTTGGCCAAGGGCGCGCAGAACAGCCCCGCGCAGCCGGGGATCGGGTCCGCCTCTGCCGCCTTGCCCGTCTTTCCGGTCAGCACCCAAAGACGATCCGCCCCCGGCACAAAGGCGGTCAGGACCCATGCGCCGTCCCGCTTGTGCAGGCCCAAAACGGAAAAGGGATCGCCATGCCGCCCTTCGACGATGGCCCGCGCCGCCCCGTGGTCGATCAGGTTTCCGCCCATGGCCGCCCCCTCCCAAAAGGCGCCACCACAGCCCTACAGGGCCGAGGTGACCCCCCATATCTCGCTCATGTAACTGCGGATCGTGCGATCCGACGAAAAGAACCCGCTCCGCGCCGTGTTCATCGCGGCCATGGTCAGCCAGCGGTCACGGTCCCTATAGGCCCGGTCCACCTGCCCCTGCGCGGCGTGATAGGCGTCGAAATCCGACGCGACGAGGAAATAGTCATGGTGCCAGACCCGATGCACCAACCCATGATAGCGGTCCGGCTGATCGGGGCTGAACCGCCCCTCTGCAATCATCTGCAGCACGTCCTGCAAGGGCTGGCTCGCCTCGATGGCCTTGCGGGCATGTTCGGGGTCCTCGCGCCGCTTCGTCACCTCTTCCGCCGTCAGACCAAACAGGAAGAAGTTCTCGGCCCCCACCTCCTGCAAAATCTCCACATTCGCGCCATCCAGCGTCCCGATGGTCGGCGCGCCGTTCATCATGAACTTCATGTTGCCCGTGCCCGACGCCTCTTTCCCCGCCGTCGAAATCTGCTCCGACAGGTCCGAAGCCGGGACCAGCCGCTCGGCCATGCTGACGTTGTAATTGGCCGGATAGATGATCTTCAGCAGATCCCCGGTGATCGGGTCATTGTTCACCACCTGCGCGACATCGTTGATCAGGTGGATGATCTCTTTCGCCACGGCATAGCCCGGCGCGGATTTGCCGCCAAAGACCTTCACCCGCGGCACCCAGTCGCCCTTGGGGTTGGACCGGATCTTGTGCCAATGCGCGATGGTTTCAAGGATGTTCAGAAGCTGCCGCTTGTATTCATGGATGCGCTTGATCTGCACGTCGAACAGCGCGTCGGGGCTGACCTTCACCCCGCATTCCGCCGCGATCCAGTTCGACAGCGCCACCTTGTTGGCCCGCTTTGCCGCCCCGAACGCCTCGAGGAAGGGCTTGCCCGTCACATGTGGTTCCAGCCCGCGCAGGCGGTCAAGATCGTCCTCCCACCCGTCGCCCACCGTGTCGGTGATCAGCTTGGCCAGCGGACGGTTCGCCATCTTCAACCAGCGGCGCGGCGTCACCCCATTCGTCTGGTTGATGATCCGCCCCGGATGCAGGCGGTCCAGTTCCGGGAACAGGTTCTTCTTCACAAGGTCCGAATGCAGCGCCGAAACGCCGTTCACCTTATGCGCCATGATGAAGGCCAACTCGCCCATCCGCACCTCATGGTGCTTCACGATGCCCACGTAATGCGGACGGCTTGGATAGGTGCGCCGATGCCATGAATCGATCCGCTCCACGATCTGCATGTGGCGCGGCAGGACATTGCCAAAGGTAAAGGTCGCCCAGCGTTCCAGCGCCTCGGGCAAAAGCGTGTGGTTGGTATAGCCAAGGCATCCCCGCGCCACCTCCAGCGCATCGTCGAAGGCCATGCCGTGATCGTCCATCAACAGACGCACCAGCTCCGGCCCCGCAATTGCGGGATGGGTGTCGTTCATCTGGATCGCCACATGCTTGGGCAGCGCGCGCAGATCGCCATGGCTCGCCAGAAACCGCCGCAGGATGTCCTGCAACGCGGCCGAGGTCAGGAAGAATTCCTGCTTCAGGCGCAATTCCTTGCCCTGATAGGTCGTGTCATCCGGGTAAAGCACGCGGGACAGCGTGCGCGCCAACGCCTCTGGCTCGGCCGCCGCCGCATAGTCACCGCGGTTGAACCGCTCTAGATCGAACAGCGTCGTGGGTTTCGCCGCCCATAGCCGCAGCGTGTTGGCCCATTTTCCCTGCCAGCCGATGACGGGCGTGTCATGCGCCTCGGCCAGCACGGTTTCGCCGGGGACCCAGACCTCGCGGCCCGCTTGCATCTCGATATGGCCCTTGAAGCCGATGGTATAGGCGCTTTCGGGCCGCGCGAATTCCCACGGATGGGACTGGTTCAGCCAATCCTCCGGCGTCTCGACCTGTTGGCCACCCTCAAAGCGCTGACGGAACAGCCCATGTTCATAACGGATGCCATAGCCATAGGCGGGACAACCCAGCGTCGCCATGCTTTCCATGAAACAGGCCGCCAGACGGCCCAACCCCCCGTTCCCCAGCGCGGCATCGGGTTCATTCTCGACGATCGACCGGAAATCCTGCCCGAACCCCGCCATCGCCTCTTCGGCCACGTCGCGCAGGCCAAGATTGATCGTCGCATCTTCAAGCAGGCGCCCGATCAGGAATTCCATCGACAGGTAATAGACGCGCTTGCGATCCTCGGCCCATGTCCGGCGGGTCGAGGCGAACCACGGCTCCACGATCCGGTCGCGGATCGCGAAGGACAGGGCCATCCGCCAGTCATAGACGCTTGCGTTCGGGGCATCCTTGCCCAGCGTGAAGGTCAGATGCCGCGCGATGTCGGCCTGAAGGAGGTTCGGGGTCAGACTCAGATCGTTCAATTTTACCATCCGCTCACATCTCTGGCCCTCACCCTAGGCCCGCCCGGACCCCGGTCAAGCAGACCGGACGCGGCGGACGGTCGGCGGCCGAACCACGCCATCCATTCAAACCGCTTTAAATGTTATCGCAAACAGGCGCAACGCTCTTCTTGTTCAAGGCCCGAAAAACGGTGGATAATCCCAATTCAAACCGCTTTGAATAAGCTGACTTGTTCCGCCCCACTCCATGGGAACGATCCGAAAGACATGCATAGATGCGAAAATTCAAAATCTGATCTGGATCATATCCGGCAACATCAGTCCTGCATAAATCTTTGGCCATAACCCAGCCGGGGGCAAGCCCACGCCCCGCCAAGGAGACGGACATGAGACTCACCACCCGCACCAACCTTGCCATGCGGACCTTGATGTTCTGCGCCGTGAATGCGGGCCGCACCGTCCGCAAGCACGAAGTGGCCGAGGCCTGCAACGCATCGGAAAACCATCTGGCGCAGGTCATCCACCTGCTGGCGCAGAAGAAGTTCCTGCGTACCGTGCGCGGTCGTTCCGGCGGGCTGACGCTCGGCCGCGCGGCGGACAAGATCACGGTGGGCGAGGTGTTCCGCGACTTCGAATCCGTCCTGCCCTTCACCGAATGCTTCGCGGGGGACGAAAACTCGTGCCCGCTGGCCGCTGCCTGCCGCCTGAAATGCGTGCTCGGCGATGCGCTGCGGGCCTTCTATGCCGAACTCGACCGTGTGACCGTGGCCGATCTGGTTTCGGGCAATGACGACTTGCAGACGCTGCTGAAGGTCGCGTGACGGATGGGCCTCCAACCCCGCCCCGGGCCTGTCCCGGGACCTCTGCCACGCCACGCGGCCGGAACGCCATCTGGACTCATCCGCGTCGGACTGCTGGACCCATCGCCTGCCTTGGCCCTTGCTGAAACCCGCGCGGACCGCCCGCTGCGTGCTGACAGTTTGCGGTACAGGGTCCGGTACAGGTTCCGGTACAGCCGATTTCGCGATTTCCCCGCCCTTCCAACGCCTTGAACGGACCCCGCCATGCCCCCCCTGTCTGGTATCACCCTGCTTGATCTGACGCATGTTCTGGCAGGTCCATTCTGCTCCACCACGCTGGCCGATCTGGGCGCACGGGTGATCAAGGTGGAACGCCCCGGCACAGGCGACGACACCCGCGCCTTCCCGCCCTTTGTGGATGGGGAATCCGCGTATTTCTCGGCACTTAACGCAGGCAAGCAATCCATCGCGCTGGACCTCAAGGCCCCGGCCGACCGCGCGATCTTCGACCGTCTTCTGGCCCGTGCCGATGTCCTGCTGGAAAACTTCCGCCCCGGCGCGATGGACCGTCTGGGCTATGGCTGGGACGCACTCCACGCCCGCCATCCCCGCCTGATTTATGCCAGTGTCTCAGGCTTTGGCCAGACCGGCCCCGATTCCGCCAAACCCGCCTACGACATGGTCGTCCAAGCCCGCGGCGGGGTAATGTCGATCACCGGCGAAGAGGGCGGCCCGCCTGTCCGCGTCGGGGCATCCATCGGGGACATCGTCGCAGGAATGTATTTAACTCAAGGGGTTATTGCCGCACTTTACCAAAGAACTTCAACTGGACTTGGCGCGCGGATTGACGTCGGCATGCTGGACGCGCAGCTTGCGATACAGGAACACAGCCTCGCCATCACCTCGGCCACCGGCCATCCTCCGGGGCCCACCGGCGCGCGGCATCCGACGATCACGCCCTTTTCCACCTATCGCGCTTCGGACGGATTCTTCGTCATCGCCGCCGGAAACGACGCCCTCTTCCGCCGCCTCTGCGATGCGCTGCCCCTGCCCGTCGCCGACGATCCGCGCTTTGCCACCAATGCCGCCCGCTGCGAAAATGTCCATCTTCTCAAACGGTTGATCGAAGCCGTCACGCTGGGTCAGACCGCTGCCCACTGGATTACCCGGCTCGAGGACGCAGGCATCCCCACCGGCCGCGTGCAGACCATGCTTCAGGCGATGCAGGACCCCCAGATCGTCGCGCGCAACATGATCCTCACCGTCCCCGCCCGCACCAAGGGCGGCCCAACCTTCATGGCTGCCGGAAACCCCATCAAGATCAATACCTTGCCAGACCCGCCGTCCCGCGGACCTGCACCCGCCCTTGACGGTGACCGCGCCGCGATCCTTGCTTGGCTGGACAAAGACCCCGCCGCATGACGCAGGCGGGCTGCGACCTGACGCAATCCGACATGGACCCTGCCCCGTCGCGCCCTAGAACAGGGGACGCGAACAGGAGACAGCCCTTGCCCACCGCCACCACCGTGGACGTGAACCACCTGCCCGACGAACGCTGGGACGACCTGGCGCGCGGAACCATCCGCTTTCGCACGCTGTTTTCCGCCCCGGCGACGGACAGTGATGCGATCACCTGCGGCGTGGCGGTGATGGCCAAAGGCGACACTTTTGCCCTGCATTCGCACCCGCAAGCCGAAGTCTATTTCGGCCTTGAAGGCGAGGGCGAGGTGATGGTGGACGGCGTGGCCCACCGCCTTGCGCCCGGCGTGGCGCTTTACATCCCCGGCGGGGCCGTGCATGGCGTGCCACTGGCCAAGGCCCCCTTGCGCTGGTTCTACTGCTTCGCCGCCGACAGCTTTGCCGATATCCGCTACAGCTTTCCCTTCGAAACGGACCCTGCACAATGACCGAAGACGCGCTCGTCATCTTCACCCCTTCCGGCAAGCGGGGGCGGTTCCCGCTGGGAACGCCCGTCCTGACGGCGGCGCGGCAGTTGGGCGTGGACCTCGATTCCGTCTGCGGCGGGCGGGGCATCTGTTCCAAATGCCAGATCACGCCCAGCTACGGGGATTTCCCCAAGCATGGGGTGACGGTGGCCGGGGATGCCCTGACCGAATGGAATTCGGTCGAGGAACGCTACAAGTCAAAGCGCGGGATGATCGACGGGCGGCGGCTGGGCTGTCAGGCAAAGGTGATGGGCGACGTGGTGATCGACGTGCCGCCCGAGTCGCAGGTCCACAAGCAGGTGATCCGCAAGTCGGCGACGCAGCGCGACATCGTGATGGACCCGGCGACGCGGCTGCTTTACGTCGAAGTGGCCGAACCCGACATGCACGAACCCACCGGCGATTTCGAGCGTTTGGCGATTGCCCTGCGCGACCAGTGGCAGGTCGAGGATGTGGGGACGGACCTTGCCCTGCTGCGCCGTCTGCAACCCGTTCTACGCAAAGGGGAATTCAAGGTCACCGTGGCGCTGCACAAGGGCAATCACGACGACCGGCACCGCATCCTTGACCTGTGGCCGGGGTTCTATGAGGGCGGGCTATACGGGCTGGCGATCGACCTTGGGTCCACCACCATCGCGGCGCATCTGTGCGATCTGAAGGATGGCAGCGTGCTGGCGTCTTCGGGTCTGATGAACCCGCAGATTCGCTTTGGCGAGGACCTGATGTCCCGCGTCTCCTACGCCATGATGAACCCCGGCGGGGATGTAGAGATGACAAAGGCGGTGCGCGAGTCGATCAACGCGCTCGCCTCCTCTATCGCGGCCGAGGCGGGGGTAGAGCCGGGGGCGATCTATGAAGTCGTCTTCGTCTGCAATCCCGTGATGCACCACCTGCTTTTGGGGATTGATCCGGTCGAACTGGGTCAGGCGCCCTTTGCGCTGGCGACCTCTGGCAGTCTGTCGTTGGATGCGCGGGAGTTGGACCTGACCAACCTGAACCCTGCGGCGCGGGTCTATGTGCTGCCTTGCATCGCGGGGCATGTGGGGGCGGATGCGGCGGCAGTGGCGCTGTCTGAAGAGCCCAACAAATCCAAGGACATGGTGCTGATCGTCGATGTCGGCACCAATGCCGAGATCCTGCTGGGCAATGAAAGCCGGGTTCTGGCCTGTTCCTCGCCCACCGGCCCGGCCTTCGAGGGCGCGCAGATTTCCAGCGGTCAACGCGCGGCACCGGGGGCCATAGAACGGGTAGAGATCGACCCCGTGACGAAAGAACCCCGCTTCAAGGTGATCGGTTGCGACCTGTGGTCGAACGATCCGGCCTTCGCCGAGGCGACAAAGCAGACCGGTATCACCGGCATCTGCGGGTCAGGCATCATCGAAGCGGTGGCCGAGTTGCGGCTGGCGGGGCTTTTGGACCCGGGCGGGTTGATCGGCAGCCCCGACCAGACGGGAACCTGGCGCTGCACGCCCGAAGGGCGGACGCACAGCTATGTGCTGCATGACGGCACGCTAGAGGGCGGGCCGAAGATCATGGTGACGCAAGGGGATATCCGCGCGATCCAATTGGCGAAATCGGCGCTTTACGCCGGCGCGCGGCTGCTGATGGACGAGATGGGGGTCGAAAAGGTGGACCGCGTCACGCTGGCCGGGGCCTTTGGCGCGCATATCAGCCCCAAGCACGCGATGGTGCTGGGGATGATCCCCGATGTCCCTCTGGACAAGGTGACAAGCGCGGGCAATGCGGCGGGCACGGGGGCGCGGATTGCGCTGTGCAATGTCGCGGCGCGCAATCAGATCGAGTCGACGGTGCATCAGATCCACAAGGTCGAAACCGCCATCGAGCCGCGCTTCCAAGAGCATTTCGTGAATGCAAACGCCATCCCCCATGCGACCGACCCCTTCCCAGAGTTGAACGCCATCGTCACCCTGCCCGATGTCAGCTTCAACGCCGGTGGATCGGGCGGCGGCGAAGGGCGGCGGCGGCGGCGCGGGTGATCGGGACTTTCCTTCGCGGCGCTGCGGTCTAGACTGCTGAACGCGACGCGACAGGATGGTGATGACGCAAGACCCGGTAGCAGCGTTGATTTCCCGTGTGGCCACGCAGGACCGCGCGGCCTTCCGCACGCTCTATGATCAGACATCGTCGAAACTTATGGGCGTGCTGCTGCGTATCCTCGGGACAAGGTCCGAGGCAGAGGATGCGCTGCAAGAGGTATTCACGCGCGTCTGGCTGCGGGCCGGACGCTTTGACGCGACGAAGGGGCGCGGCATGACATGGCTGATTGCCATCGCGCGCAACCATGCGATTGACCGCCTGCGGTCACGCCCTGCCGAGGTGCAGGCCGTGGCGCGAGAGGAAGGTGACGCCGATCCGATGGAACAGGTCAGGGACAGCGCCCCGACCGCCGAAACGCGGATGATCGCCAAGGGCGAGGCGCGGCGGATCGCGGATTGCTTTGACACGCTAGAGCCGGACAGGGCCGAGGCGGTGCGGGCGGCCTATTTGAAGGGTCTGTCCTATGTGGACCTGGCAAAGCAGCATGACGTGCCGCTGAACACGATGCGGACATGGCTGCGGCGGAGCCTTCTGCGATTGAGGGAGTGTCTGGACGCATGAACGACGACCTGCCCCTGTCGCCGCTGGATGAAGATGACGCGCTGGCCGCCGAATATGTGCTGGGCGTGCTGGCCCTGCCCGAACGTTTGGCCGCAGAGACGCGGATCAAGACTGACACCGCCTTTGCCGCCCGCGTGACGGCATGGGAGGCGCGGCTAGAGGGGCTGAACGCGGGCTATGACGAGGCCCCTGCCCCGGACCTTTTGCCAAGGATCGAGGCGCGGCTGTTCCCTGCCCCGGCGAAGGCAAAGCGGTCGGTCTTCGGGTGGCTGATGGGCGCGTTGACGGCGGCTGGGATTGTGATCGGTGCGGTGCTTTTTCTGGCGCCCAGTCCGCCTGCCCCGATCATCGCCACGCTGGGCGCGGCGGATGCGAGCCTGCGCTTCGAGGCGCGGTTCGATGGGGCGGCGATCACCGTGACCCGCGTGGCCGGGACGCCTGCGCCGCAGGGACAGGTGCAAGAGGTCTGGATCATCGCGCCGGATGCCGCGCCCGTGTCGCTGGGTCTGCTGAAGGCGGACAGCCTGACCGTGGCCTATCCCGAGGCTCCCGCAGGCTGGACGCTGGCCGTGTCTTTGGAACCCGCGGGCGGGTCGCCCACGGGGGCACCGACGGGGCCGGTGCTGGCGGCGGGGACCATCACGGACCTGTGATCAGGTTTTTTCGGATCGGCTGAAACTCGGCCGGATGGCCCCCCGTAGCTCCGGGCACAGGGCGGGACTGGACCCGCCTGCAAAACCGGAGAAACGATATGAAACTTCGCATGGCAACCGCCATCCTCGCCCTGACCACCGGCATCGCCTTTGCGGCCAGTCATGGCGGCGACAATCCGATGGTCGGCGGCGCGCCGATGTTCGCGGACAAGACCATCATCGAGAACGCCGTGAATTCGGCCGATCACACCACGCTGGTCGCCGCCGTGCAGGCCGCAGGTCTGGTGGAGACGTTGCAGGGCGACGGCCCGTTCACCGTCTTTGCGCCGACCAACGCGGCCTTTGCAAAGCTGCCTGCGGGCACCGTCGAGACGCTGTTGAAGCCGGAAAACAAGGATCAGCTGACGAAGATCCTGACCTGCCACGTGGTCGCGGCAAACGCTCTGGCCGCCGATATCAACAAGATGGTCGCCGATGATGGCGGCATGCACACGGTCAAGACCGTCGGCGGCTGCGCGTTCACCGCGATGGTCGAGGGCGATGCAATCAAGATCAAGGACGGTCAGGGCAACGTGGCCACCGTCGAGATTGCGGATGTAAAGCAGTCGAACGGCGTCATCCATGTCATCGACACGGTGTTGCTGCCCGCGAACTGACCGCGCGGCACCAGGCGCGGGAAAGGGGGCCGTCACTCCCCCTGCCCGCGCACCCTGTCACGCCGCGCGCCCGTTTCATCCTGTCCCCACAGACGGCGCGTGGGTGAAAAGGGGGTTCCGACCCGGGACCCCCTTGCATTTTGGCGCGCGGGCTTTTCCTCTGCGCGGATGGACCGGCGTTATCTTTTCCTGCTTTCCTCGGCCCGCCCCGGCGGCAACGCGCTGCAACTGGCGCGGCTGGCGGCGCGGCCCCTCGCGCCGCAGGCACAGGTCTGGCTGGACCTGACCGATCCGCCCCTGCCCGCCTTTGACGACCGCCGCCCCGGCTATGCGCTGCCCACGGGCCGGGTGGCCGAGGTGATGGTCGCGATGCGGGCGGCGACGGATGTGGTCTTTGTGGCCCCGGTCTATTGGTATGCGCTGCCTGCACCTGCAAAGCTGTTGCTGGATCACTGGTCCGGCTGGCTGGATGCTGCGGATACGGGGTTCGCGACTTGGGCAAAGGGTCTGACCGTACATCTGATCACCACGCGGGGCGATCCCGATCCGACCGTGGCGGAATTGCCAGAGGCGATGCTGCGGCGGTCGGTGCAGTGGTTGGGGATGCGCTGGGGCACGGCGCTGCACGCGGTCGCGGATGCACCCGGCGACGTGATGGGCGATGCGGCGGCGATCCGGGCGGCAGAGGGGATGTTCCGCGCGGATTAAAGCGGTTCGATATCGCCCTCGGCCCGTTTGGCGTGGAACTCTGCGACGAAGGCCGAAAGCCTGCCGCCCGCGATGGCGTCGCGCAGGCCCTGCATAAGGTCCTGATAGTAATGCAGGTTGTGCCAAGTCAGCAGCATCGAGGCGATGATTTCCTGCGCGCGGTTGACGTGGTGCAGGTAGGCGCGGCTGTAATTGCGGCAGGCGGGACAGGTGCAGTCTTCATCCAGCGGGCGCGGGTCATCCTGATGGCGGGCGTTCTTGATGTTGATCTGTCCGCGCCGCGTCCATGCCTGCCCGGTGCGGCCCGACCGGGAGGGCAGCACGCAATCCATCATGTCGATCCCGCGTTCCACCGCACCCACGATGTCATCGGGCTTGCCCACGCCCATCAGGTAGCGGGGGCGGTCTTCGGGCAAAAAGCCGGGGGCGTAGTCGAGGACAGAGAACATGGCCTCCTGCCCCTCGCCCACGGCAAGGCCGCCGACGGCGTAGCCGTCAAAGCCGATGCGTTTCAGCGCGTCGGCCGATTCTTCGCGCAGGTCTTTTGTCACCCCGCCCTGCATGATGCCGAACAGCGCGTGACCCGGACGGTCGCCAAAGGCATCGCGCGACCGTTGGGCCCATCGCATCGACAGGCGCATGGACTTCGCCACCTCTTCCTCGGTCGCGGGCAGCGCGGGGCATTCGTCGAAACACATGACGATGTCAGAGCCGAGGAGTTTCTGAATCTCCATGCTGCGTTCGGGGGTCAGCATGTGCTTTGACCCGTCGATATGGGACGAAAAGCGGACGCCTTCCTCTGTCAGTTTCCGCAAGGATGCCAAGGACATGACTTGAAACCCGCCAGAGTCGGTCAGGATCGGGCGGTCCCAGTTCATGAACCGGTGCAGGCCGCCCAGACGGGCGATGCGTTCCGCCGTGGGGCGCAGCATCAGGTGGTAGGTGTTGCCCAGCAGGATGTCGGCCCCGGTGGCGCGGACGCTTTCGGGCAGCATGGCCTTGACCGTCGCGGCAGTGCCCACCGGCATGAAGGCAGGCGTGCGGATGTCGCCGCGCGTGGTGGCAATGACACCGGTGCGTGCCGTGCCGTCGGTGGCATGGACCGTGAAGCCGAAACCCTGCGCCATGATGCGAAACCCCTGTGAAAGCGGCCCCTTTTGGCGCGAAGGCCGGGACGGGGGCAAGCCCCTAATGCCGATGCCTTGCGCTGTGGCGGGGGGGTGCGGGGGG
>JBDKFE010000015.1:0-30771 GCA_039798885.1 Pseudomonadota bacterium
GCAGACCACGCCCGACGCACTCGCCGCCCGCCATGGCGTGGCCCTTCCCCCCCATCCGCTGGGGGCCGCCGTCACCATCGCCTTCTCGGACGAAGCGAAGCGCCTTGCCGGACATGGGCCCGAATACGCCGCCCCCGGTCTGGCGGGCAATCCGCCCCCTGGGGCGCCGGGCATTCCCCTGCCCAGCCCCCTCGCCACCGCGACGATCCTCGTCGCCATCGCAATTCTGGCCCTCGCACTGGCCATCTGACAGGAGAGACTTCACATGGCACGCAAGGCAGGCATCATCGGCGGCGGCGTCATCGGCGGCGGCTGGGCCGCGCGCTTCCTTCTGAACGGCTGGAACGTCACCGTCTTTGACCCCGATCCCGAAGCCCCCCGCAAAGTGGGCGAGGTTCTGGCCAACGCCCGCCGCGCCCTTCCCGCCTTGTCCGACGGCCCCATGTCCACCGAAGGCACGCTCACCTTCGCCAGCACCATCACCGAAGCGGTGGAAGGGGCCGACTACATCCAAGAATCCGTCTCCGAACGGCTGGACCTGAAACACCGCGTCTTCGCCCAGATTCAGCAGGTCGCGCCCCATACCCCCATCGGCTCCTCCACCTCGGGCTTCAAACCCTCGGAATTGCAGGAAAACGCCGCCAACCCCGCGACCATCTTCGTCGCCCACCCCTTCAACCCCGTCTACCTGCTGCCCCTTGCCGAAATCGTCCCCTCCGCCAAATCCGACCCCGCGCTGATCGAGTCTGCCAAGGACACCTTGCGCGAAATCGGCATGTTCCCCCTGCACATCCGCAAGGAAATCGACGCCCACATCGCCGACCGCTTCCTCGAAGCCGTCTGGCGCGAGGCGCTGTGGCTGGTCAAAGACGGCATCGCCACGACCGAAGAAATCGACGAAGCGATCCGCATGGGCTTTGGCCTGCGCTGGGGCCAGATGGGCCTGTTTGAAACCTACCGCATCGCGGGGGGCGAGGCGGGGATGAAACACTTCATGGCCCAATTCGGCCCCTGCCTGACATGGCCTTGGACGAAACTGATGGACGTCCCCGAATTCAACGACGACCTCGTCGACCTCATCGCGGGGCAATCCGACGCGCAATCCGGCCACCACACCATCCGCGAGTTGGAACGCATCCGCGACCAGAACCTGATCGGCTTCCTGCGCGTGCTCAAGGAACGCAACTGGGGCGCGGGCAAGGTGCTTTTGGACCACGACGCCCGCCGCCGGGCCGCCCAACCCGTGGCCGTCCCCGCCACCGCGCCGATGGAATGCGCCCGCCTGACCGTCCTGCCCGGCTGGATCGACTACAACGGCCACATGACCGAAAGCCGCTACCTCTTCGCCTCCAGCGAGACGGTGGATGCCTTCCTGCGCCATATCGGGGCCGACATCGCCTATGTCGGCACGGGCTACAGCTACTACACCGCCGAAACCCACATCCTGCATCTGGGCGAGGCAAAGCTGGGCGACGCCCTCACCGGAACCGTCCAAATCCTCCATGCCGACGAAAAGCGCCTCCACGTCTTTGTCCGCATCGTCAAGGGCGACGAGGTGGTCGCCACGCTGGAACAGATGCTGCTGCATGTGGACATGAAGGCCGGCAAGACCTGCCCCGCCCCGCAATCCATCCTCGACCGCCTGCTCCCCATCGCCAAGGCCCATGCCGCGCTGGAAAAACCCGCCTCCGCAGGCCGCCACGTGGGCCAGCGCAAGTGACCCGCCGCGTCCTGATCACCGCCGGGGCGAACGGCATCGGCCTGACCATGGCCCGCGCCTTCGCGGCCAATGGCGACCGCGTCTGGGTGACGGACGTCGACCCCGCCGCCATCGCCGCCACCCCCGAAGGCATCCGCGCCACCCTCTGCGACGCCTCCTCGGAATCCGACATGACCGCCCTCTTCGCCGCCGTCGCGACGGATTGGGGCGGCCTCGACATCGTCTGCGCCAATGCGGGGATCAAGGGCCCCACGGCCGCGATCGAGGATATGGACCTCTCCGCATGGCACGCCTGCCTTGCCGTCAACCTCGACGGCGCGATGCTCGCCGCCAAACACGCCGCCCGCCTGATGAAGCCGCAAGGAACGGGGGTGATGATCTTCACCTCCTCCACCTCCGGCCTCTACGGCACCCCCTTCCGCGCGCCCTATGTCGCCGCGAAATGGGGCGTCATCGGTCTGATGAAGACGGTCGCCATGGAACTTGGCCCCCACGGCATCCGCGCCAACGCCATCTGCCCCGGCTCCGTCAACGGCCCCCGCATCGACCGTGTGATCGAAGCCGAAGCCCAAGCCAAAGGCACCACCCCCGACGCAATCCGCCAAGGCTATGCCAGCGGCACAGCCCTGAAACGCCTGACCGATCCCGAAGACGTGGCCGCCATGGCCCTCTTCCTCGCCTCCGACGGCGCGAAGATGGTCTCGGGCCAAGCCCTCGCCGTGGACGGCATGACCTACAACGTCGACCCCTAAGGAGACGCAAGATGCATTTCGGCCTGACCGAAGAACAGCAAATGATCGTCGAGACGACGCGCAGCTTCGTCGAAAACGAACTTTACCCGCACGAACAGCAGGTCGAACGTTCGGGCCACCTGCCCATGGACCTCATCAAGGAAATCCAGGCCAAGGCCATCGCCGCAGGCCTCTACGCCGCCAACATGCCCGCCGAAGTGGGCGGCGCGGGCCTCGATACCCTGTCCTGGCTCCTCTATGAACGCGAACTTGGCCGCGCCAATTACGCGCTGCACTGGACCTGCGTCGCCCGCCCCTCCAACATCCTGCTGGCCGGCACCGAAGAGCAGAAACAGCGCTACCTCCACCCCTGCATCCGGGGCGAGAAATGGGACTGCCTCGCCATGACGGAACCCGGCGCCGGATCGGACCTGCGCGGCATGAAGGCCAGCGCGCGGCAGGACGGCGATGACTGGGTCCTCAACGGCACAAAGCATTTCATCAGCCACGCCGACCTCGCCGATTTCGCCATCTGCTTCATGGCAAGCGGCGAAGAAGACACCCCCCGCGGCAAGAAAAAGCTCATCACCGCCTTCTTCGTCGACAAAGGCACCCCCGGCTTTACCGTCCGCGACGGCTACCGCAACGTCAGCCATCGCGGCTACACCAACGCCATCCTCGAATTCGACAACTGCCGCATCCCCAAGGACCAAGTGCTGGGCGAGGTTCACAAGGGCTTTGACGTCGCCAACACATGGCTCGGCGCCACCCGCCTGCAAGTCGCCGCCACCTGCCTTGGCCGCGCCGACCGCGCGCTCGGCCACGCCGTCCAATACGCCGCCGAACGCCAGCAATTCGGCCAACAGATCGGCAAGTTCCAAGGCATCAGCTTCAAACTCGCCGACATGGCGATGGAGTTGAAAGCCGCCGAACTCCTCACATGGGACGCCGCATGGCGCTTCGACGCAGGCACCGTGACCGAGGCCGACATGTCCATGGCCAAACTCAAGGCCACCGAAGTCCTCGCCTTCATCGCGGACGAGGCGATCCAGATTCACGGCGGCATGGGCCTGATGGACGACCTGCCGCTCGAACGCATTTGGCGCGACGCGCGGGTGGAACGCATCTGGGAAGGCACATCCGAAATCCAGCGCCACATCATCAGCCGCCAGATGCTGCGGGCCTTCGGCGCATGACGATTTTTCTGGCGAAAAATCAGGGGGCATTCTGCCCCCTCGCCCCTGCGGGGCTTCACCCCCTGAGGATATTTGGGAACGGAAAATGACAGGTCGCATTCCTCCTTTGGAAACGAATGGCTGCCATTCTGCACAGGCGGTACAGGCGGGGACGCCGATGACCGCAACGGGAAATGGCACCTCGCCCGACTTGTGCGGGCGGGGTGTTCCCATTTTCCGTCCCCAAATATCCTCCGGGGTCCGGGGGTGGAAAACCCCCGGGCGGAGCCAAGCGGCGCCTGCGCCGCGCAGGCGACCCAAAGGGCTTGCGCGCGGCACGCGCGCTCTGCTTTGCAAGGGGGGCCGCCATGCGTGACCTCACCCGCCTCCTGCGCCCCCGCTCCATCGCCGTCTTGGGCTCTGGCTGGGCCGCGAATGTGGTGGAGCAATGCCGCAAGATGGGCTTTGACGGCCCCGTCTGGCCCGTGCACCCCACCCGCGACCAGATCGCGGGCGCGCCCTGCTTCCGGTCGCTCTCTGACCTGCCCCATGCGCCCGACGCCACCTTCATCGGCGTGAACCGCCACGCCACGCTGGATGTCATAGCCGAACTCGCTGCCATGGGCGCAGGCGGGGCGACCTGCTTCGCCTCTGGCTGGGAAGAGGCGGGCGAGGCTGACCTGCAAGCAAAACTCGTGCAGGCCGCAGGCGACATGCCAATCCTCGGCCCCAACTGTTATGGCGTCATCAACTACCTTGACGGCGCGCTGCTCTGGCCCGACCAGCATGGCGGCATCCGCTGCGACCGGGGCGTGGCGCTTCTGTCGCAATCCTCCAACATCGTCATCAACCTGACGATGCAGGCCCGCGCCCTGCCCGTGGCCTATGTCGCCTGCCTCGGCAATGCCGCGCAGGTGGGGCTGGCGGAACTGGGCAACGCGCTCCTCTCCGACGACCGGGTCACCGCGCTTGGCATGTATGTTGAAGGCATCGACGATGCGGCAGCCTTCGCCGACCTCGCCGAACGCGCCCGCGCCGCAGGCAAGGGGATCGTCTGCATCAAATCCGGCAAGACCGAACTCTCCCGCACCGCCGCCGCCTCGCACACCGCCTCGCTGGCCGGGGGGGGCGCCGCTTCCTCTGCCTTCCTGCGCGCCTGTGGCGTGGCCGAAGTCGCCACCCCCGCCGAACTGATCGAGACGCTGAAGATCTTCCACCAGTGCGGCCCGCAGATCGGCCCCCGCCTCTGCTCCCTCTCCTGCTCGGGCGGAGAGGCGGGGCTCGTCGCCGACCTTGCCGCCCCCTATGGCGTGGACTTCCCCCCGCCCTCCGACGCCCAGCGCCAACGCTTGGGCGACATCCTCGGCCCCATCGTCGCCATTGCCAACCCGCTCGACTATCACACCTTCATCTGGGGTGACGGGCCGCGCACGACGGACGTCTTCACCACCATGCTCGCAGGCTATGACGCGGGAATCTTCATCATCGACCCCCCGCGCCCCGACCGCTGCGACCCCTCCAGCTTCCAGCCCGCGCTCGACGCCATCACCGCCGCAGCGCAGGCCACCGGGAAACCCGCCTTCGCCGTCGCCTCCCTGCCGGAAAACTTTGACGAGGCATTGGCCGCAGCCATGGCCGGCCCGAACATCGTCCCCCTGATGGGGCTTGAAACCGCGCTCGCCGCCATCCGCGCCGCCCAAACGCCCCCCAATCCCGGCGGCTGGCGTCCTTGGCCCCGCCTGCCGCACCGCGCCACAAGGATGCGCGACGAAGCCTCGGCCAAGGCGCTGATCGCCGCCGCAGGGGTCAGCGTCCCCCGCGCCGTCACCGCGCCCACCCTTGCGGCCCTCGCGCCCTTGGCCCAAACGCTTACCCCGCCGCTCGCGCTCAAGGGCCTCGGCTTCGCCCACAAGACAGAGGCCGGGGCGGTGCGCCTCAACCTCTCTACCCTCACCGACCAGCCGGATATCCCGGGCGCGCAAGGCTACCTCGCCGAAGAGATGGTCACCGCCCCCATCGCCGAACTCCTGATCGGCTTCCGCCGCGACCCCGTCTATGGCGCGACCCTGACGCTGGGCTTCGGCGGCACCACGGCGGAACTGCTGGCCGACACCCAGACCCTCGTCCTGCCCGTGACCGCACCGGACATCGCCGCCGCCCTGCGCCGCCTGCGCCTCTGGCCGCTGCTTGACGGCTACCGTGGCCGCCCCAAGGCCGATACGGATGCCGCCGTCACGGCCATGCTTTCCCTGCAATCCCTCTTCCACGCCACCCCGGCACTGGAAGAGATCGAGATCAACCCCCTCATCCTGCGCGCCCAAGGGGCCGTTGCCGTCGATGCCGTCATATGGGAGTCCGCCGAATGACCGAAATGACCATGCTGACCGAAGGTCCGATCCGCACCCGCCGCGAAGGCGCGATCCTTGAAGTCACGCTTGACCGGCCCAAGGCCAATGCGATCGACCTCGCGACGTCCCGCATCATGGGCCTGACCTTCCGCGCCTTCCGCGATGATGACAGCCTCCGCGTCGCCATCCTGCGCGCCGAGGGCGAGAAATTCTTCTGCCCCGGCTGGGACCTCAAGGCCGCCGCCGCAGGCGATGCGGTCGATGGCGATTATGGCGTGGGCGGCTTCGGCGGCTTGCAGGAACTGCCGAACCTCAACAAACCCGTCATCGCCGCCGTCAACGGCATCTGCTGCGGCGGCGGGCTGGAGCTTGCCCTCTCCTGCGACCTCATCCTCGCATCGGAGAACGCCACCTTCGCGCTGCCGGAAATCCGTTCCGGCACCGTGGCGGATGCGGCTTCCATCAAACTTCCCAAACGCATCCCCTATCACGTCGCCATGGACCTGCTGCTGACAGGCCGCTGGTTCGATGCCGAAGAGGCCCTGCGCTGGGGCCTGCTGAAGGAAATCACCACGCCGCAGGACCTGCTGCCCAAGGCATGGGACCTTGCGCGCCTGCTCGAATCCGGGCCACCCCTCGTCTATGCCGCAATCAAGGAAGTCGTGCGCGAGGCCGAGGCGATGCGCTTCCAAGACGCGCTCAACCGTATCACCAAGCGGCAGATGCCGACCGTGGACCGGCTCTATTCCTCCGAGGATCAGTTGGAAGGTGCCCGCGCCTTTGCCGAAAAGCGCGATCCCGTCTGGAAGGGGCGTTAGGCCATAAGCGACACGATCCGTCGCTTCCCGCCACGACCCCCGCCCCCCGCGCGTTACCTTCCGCCCAAAGCGGAGTGAAGGCATGTCTGACGAAACCGACTACATCATCGTGGGCGCAGGCTCGGCAGGCTGCGTTCTGGCCGACAAGCTGACCGCAGGCGGCAAGCACCGCGTCACGGTGCTGGAAGCGGGCGGCACCGACCGCCGCTTCTTTGTCATGCTGCCCTTGGGCTATGGCAAGCTCTTCTACGATCCCGCCGTCAACTGGCTCTACAAAACCGAACCCGACCCCGGCCTTGCGGGCGCGCGCGACCACTGGCCGCGCGGCAAGGTGCTGGGCGGCTCCTCCTCGATCAACGCCATGGTCTATATCCGGGGCCACAAGGCGGATTACGAGGAATGGCAGGCCGCCGGAAACCCCGGCTGGGGCTGGGACGACGTGCTTTCGGCCTATAAGGCCATGGAGGATACCGAGGCAGGCGGCGACGCGTACCGAGGCACGGGCGGCCCCCTTTTCGTGTCGGCCAACCGCAAGGGACTGCACCCGCTGGTCAAGGATTACATCGCCGCCTGCGAAAGCGCGGGCTTGGCCGCGAATCCCGATTTCAACGGGGCCGAACAGGAAGGCACAGGCATCTATCAGATGACCATCCACAAGGCCCGCCGCAACTCTGCCGCCCGCGCCTTCCTGCGCCCGGCGATGAAACGTCCGAACTGCCGCGTCATCACAAACGCCATGGTAACGCGGGTCATCATCGAAAACGGCCGCGCCACAGGGGTCGAATACGTGCAGGGGGGCCAGACCCGCACGCTGCGCGCCAAGGCCGAAGTCATCCTGTCGGGCGGCGCGATCAACTCGCCGCAACTGCTGCAACTCTCGGGGATAGGCCCCGGCGCGCTGCTGCAATCGCTCGGGCTTCCCGTCCTCCGCGACAACCCCAATGTGGGCGACCACCTTAGCGACCATCAGGGCATCAACTACACATGGAAGATGCGCGTCCCCACCTATAATGACGAGTTGCGCCCGTGGTGGGGCAAGCTGATCGCGGGGATGAAATATGTCCTCGCAGGCTCCGGCCCGCTGTCGAAATCGATCAACCACGGCGGCGGGTTCTTCCGCACCTCGCCCGATCTGCCCCGGCCCAACATGCAGCTTTACATGCAGGCCTTCTCCACCCTGATCCCGCGCGAAGGCGAACGCCCGCTCCTGACGCCCGACCCCTTCCCCGGCATGTCGCTGGGCCTGTCGAACTGCCGCCCCACCAGCCGGGGCCATATCCGCATCGCCTCTGCCGACCCGTTCCAGCATCCGACGATCACCGCCAACGCCTTCTCCACCAACCACGACGTGCAAGAGATGCTGCTTGCCGTGAAATACCTCCGCCACCTCGCCGCCCAGCCGCCGCTGGCCCGGCTGATCGCCGAAGAACTGCGCCCCGGCCCGGACATCACGACCGATGAACAGATCATCGACGATTTCCGCCGCCGCTCCGGCACGGTCTACCACCCCTCCTGCACCTGCCGCATGGGCCCCGACCCCGCAACCAGCGTCATCGACGCCCGCCTGCGGGTGCATGGCATCGCGGGCCTGCGCGTCATCGACGCCTCCAGCTTCCCCAACCTGATCGCGGGCAACACCAACGCCCCTTCCATGATGGTGGGCTGGAAAGGCGCCGACCTGATCCTGCAAGACGCCCGCTGACACAGGCGAAATCTGACGCAGATTTCGCCCCGGTTTCTGACGCAGAAACCGGCCACCGCCGTCAGCCCCCGGAATTTGCGTCAAATTCCGTCGCGGTTCCTGCGTCAGGAACCGCTCCGAACATCACTCCCCACGCGGAAACCGCTTGGACTCCTCCAGCACGTTCAGGTCCATGTGGTTGCGCATGTACCGCTCCGACGCGGCTCGCAGCGGCTGGTAGTCCCAAGGGAAATAGGCCCCGTTCCGCAACGCCTCATAGACCACCCAACGCCGCGCCTGACTTTCGCGCACCGCCGCGTCAAAGGCGGCAAGGTCCCAGCGTGCATCGGCCTTGGCGCGAAACTCCTCCAGCACCCCTGCATGGGCGGGATCGGCGGCAAGGTTCACCCGTTCGCCCGGATCGGCGGCGAGGTCGAACAGCATCTCCGGGTCCGCCATGCAGCGGATGTATTTCCACCGCCCCGCGCGCAGGCAGACCATCGGCGTCACCGTCCCCTCCGCCGCGTATTCCATGCAGACCGGCGCGTCGCGCGCGCCGCCCTGCGCCAGCGGCAGAAGGCTCTCGCCATCCGTCCAAGGGCTGATCTGCCCCATGTCGATCCCCGCCAGTGCGCCCAGCGTCGGCGTCACGTCGATGGTGGACACGGGCGTCCCCACAAGGCGCGGCGCAAGCCCCGGTGCGGATATCATCAGCGGCACGCGGGCAGAGCCTTCGAAGAAGTTCATCTTGAACCACAACCCGCGCTCGCCCAGCATCTCGCCATGGTCCGACAGGAAGACCACGATCGCCTCTTGCCGCGTCGCCTCCAGCGTCTCCAATATCTCGCCGATCTTGGCATCCACGTAAGAGATGTTGGCGAAATATCCCTGTCGCGCCCGGCGGATATGGGTGTCGGTGATGTCGAAGGCCCGCCAGTCGCAGGCATCCATCAGACGTTGCGAATGGGGGTCCTGATCGTCATAGGCGATGGGGGCAGGCGGGGCCAGTTCCGCCGCGCCTTCGTACAAATCCCAGTACTTCCGCCGCGCCACGAAAGGATCATGCGGATGGGTGAAGCTGACCGTCAGGCACCACGGCCGCGCATCCCCGCCCCGCGACAGATCGTAAAGCTTCTGCACCGCCTGAAAGGCCACGTCGTCGTCATATTCCAACTGGTTCGTGATCTCGGCCACCCCCGCCCCGGTGATGGAGCCAAGGTTGTGGTACCACCAATCGATCCGCTCTCCCGGCTTGCGATAGTCGGGGGTCCAGCCGAAATCGGCGGGGTAGATGTCGGTGGTCAGCCGTTCCTCGAAGCCATGCAGCTGGTCCGGCCCCACGAAATGCATCTTGCCCGACAGCGCCGTCTGGTATCCCGCGCGCCGCAGGTGGTGGGCATAGGTGGGAATGTCTGATGCGAATTCCGCCGCGTTGTCATAGACCCGCGTCCGCTTTGGCAGCGCCCCGGACATAAAGGCCGCCCGCGCCGGCGCGCAAAGCGGTGAGGGCGTGTAGCTGTTGGCAAATCGCACCGACCGCGCAGCCAACCGCTTTAGGTTGGGCGCGTGCAGGAAATCGGCGGGGCCGTCGGGAAACAGCGTCCCGGTCAACTGGTCCACCATCAGGATCAGGATGTTGGGGCGCTGGGTCATGTCCGTCTCCGTCTCCGTCTCGGTCCGGGGCGCAGATTAGGGCAGCCGCCAACCGCCCGATAGGTGCCCTGCGTCCATCCCTGTCCCGCCCCCGACATCCCGGCGTGGATGTCGCATCCGGTGCATGGACCGCCGCGAAACACCCGTGAGTCGCCCGTGCTCTGTCGTCAGATGACCCCAAACTGGCCGGAGTCCGCCCATGACCATCCGCAACGACCTCCCCCTTCCCCTGACGGAGTTCGAGGACATGGGCATCCCCATGCCCGACGGCTGCCGCCTCTCGGCCCGCGTCTGGATGCCCCAGGATGCGGTCACCCGCCCCGTTCCCGCCGTGCTGGAATACATCCCCTACCGCAAGCGCGACGGCACCCTGCCCCGGGACGAGATGATGCACCCCTACGTCGCCGCCCATGGCTACGCCTCTGTCCGGGTGGACATGCGCGGCAATGGCGACAGCGAAGGGATGATGCAGGACGAATACACACAGGCCGAGATGGACGATGCCGTGGCCGTCATCGACTGGCTCTCGCGCCAGCCGTGGTGCACGGGCGCGGTGGGGATGATGGGCAAGTCATGGGGCGGCTTCAACTGCCTGCAAGCCGCCTTCAACCAGCCCCCCGCGCTGAAGGCCGTCATCTCGGTCTGCTCCACCACCGACCGCTTTGCCGACGACATCCACTACAAAGGCGGCTGCCTCTTGGGCGAGAATTTCGGTTGGGGCGCGGTGATGCTGTCCTATTCCTCGCGCCCGGCCGACCCGCTTTTGCGGGCGGATTGGCGCGACGACTGGCTGCGGCGATTGGAGAATGAACCGTGGCTCGCCCCCCGCTGGGCGGCGCTGCAAGAACGGTCGGCCTACTGGAAGCACGGCTCGGTCTGCGAGGATTACGCGCGGATGCAGACCCCCGTCCTGATCTGGGGCGGCTGGGCCGACAACTACATGAACACCGTGTCGCATCTGGTGGAAAACGTGCCCGCCCCCTGCAAGGGGATCGTGGGGCCTTGGGTCCACCAATACCCCCATACCGCCGTGCCGGGGCCGCAGGTGGGCTTTCTGCAACTTGCCGTCCGCTGGTGGGACCGCTGGCTGAAGGACATCCCCAACGGGGCCGAGGATGACCCGGCCTATCGCGTCTGGATGATGCATTCCGCCCCGCCCAATGCCAGTGCGCCCTACCGCCCCGGCCATTGGGTGGCCGAAAAGGACTGGCCCACCCCGCGCGCCACGCCTTTGACCTTGCACCTGCAGGCAGCGGCGCATGGGTATTTGGGCCGAGATGAAGCGGCAGGATTCGTGCAAAGGATCGCCACGCCCCAGCATCTGGGCCTGCGGGCGGGCGAATTCTTCCCCATGGGCCTGAATGCCGAAATGCCGGGGGATCAGCGCGACGACGACGCGCTCTCGCTAACCTTCGACACCGACCCGCTGCCAGAGGGGATCGACCTGCTTGGCGCGGCGCGGCTGACCCTGACACTCTCGTCAGACAAACCGCTGGGCTTCGTCGTCGCGCGGCTGACCGACGTGGCCCCCGACGGATCGTCCACCCGCATCGCGCATGGGATGCTGAACCTCTGTCACCGCGACAGCATGGAACACCCGGCCCCCCTTACCCCCGGCGCGCAGGTCACCGTCACCTTCGCTCTGGATCACTGCGCCTATCGCGCCGCCCCCGGCCACCGCCTGCGGATCGCGCTGTCCAACAGCTACTGGCCCTTCGTCTGGCCCTCGCCCGAGGCCGGGACGCTGACCCTTACCGCAGGCCAGCTGACCCTTCCGGTGCATGAGGGCAGCGCCAACGAATGGACCCCGCCCCCCGCCGAACATGCCACACCGTGGAAGCATCGCGTCATCCGCGCGGGCAAGACACGGCGCTTCATCGAACAGGATCAGATCACCGGCACCGTCGCCCTTGTCGTGCAAGACGACCTTGGCGATGCCGAAAACCTGACCCACGGCCTCTGCACCGGCGAGACGATGACCGAACGCTGGGAAATCCACCCCGACGACCCGACCTCGGCCTTCGCGCGCCACACATGGGAACAGCGCCTGTCGCGCGGGGATTGGCGCATCCGCACCGAAGCCGTGGCCGAACTGACCGGCACCGCCACCCACCTGCACCACCACGCCACCCTGCGGGCATGGGAAGGCGACACCCTGATCTTTGAACGCCAGTGGGACGACGACGTCCCGCGCCGCTTCGTCTGAAAATCGTGATCCTCCGGTGGGAAAAATGCTTTGCCCCACCAGAGATTCGCGGGTTACTGATTGTGTAATCAACAAAAAGGGCCACGGGACACATCGGGGCCACAAAAGGGAGACCAACGGGAATGAACGCTGAATTCGACCACATGCTGAAGCGCGCCGCGCGCGGCCAGATGAGCCGGCGCGAGTTCATGGGCCGCGCCTCGGCCATGGGCATCTCGGCCGCGATGGCCAGCACCCTCCTCGCCTCTGCCGCCCGCGCCGAAGGGCCTGTCAAGGGCGGCGTGCTGCGCGCCGGGATGCAGGGTGGGGAATCCACCAACTCGCTCGATCCCGCGCTGGCGGCGTCTGAGGTTCCCTTCATGGTCAACATGACCTGGGGCGAAATGCTGGTCGACGTGAACGCAAAGGGCGAGATCGACTATCGCATCGCCGAAGAGATCAGCGCCAATGCCGACGCGACCGAGTGGAAGTTCAAGATCCGCGCGGGCGTCGAATTCCATGACGGCAAGACGGTGACGGCGGAAGACGTGGTCGCCACGCTGAAGCGCCATACGGATGAAAAGGCGCAGTCCGGTGCCCTTGGCATCGTGCAGGGCATTTCGGACATGAAGGCCGAAGGCGACATGGTCACGCTGACGCTTGCCTCGGGCAATGCCGACCTTCCCTTCCTGATGGCTGACTACCACCTCGTGATCCAGCCGGGCGGCGGCGTGGACAACCCAACCGCCGGCATCGGCGCGGGTCCCTACAAGGTCACCGCCTTCGAACCCGGCGTGCGCCATGTGTTCGAACGCCATGCAAACTACTTCGACAGCTCGATCGCCCATGCCGATCAGGTCGAAATCCTTGTCGTCAACGACAGCACGGCGCGCACGGCGGCCCTTCAGGCCGGTCAGGTCCACATGATCAACCGCGTGGACCCGAAGATCATCGAACTGCTCAAGGGCGTTCCCGGCATCTCGATCGAACACGTCGCGGGACGTGGCCACTACGTCTTTATCATGCATTGCGACAAGGCCCCCTTCGACAACAAGGACCTGCGCAACGCGCTGAAACTGGCGATCAACCGTCAGGAAATGGTGGACAAGATCCTTGGCGGCTATGGCTCGCGCGGGAACGACTTCCCGATCAACGCGGCCTACCCGCTGTTCGACGACACGATCCCGCAGCGTGAATACGATGCCGCCGCCGCCGCCGAACTTTACAAGGCGTCGGGCCATGACGGGTCGCCCATCGTGCTGCGCACCGCCCCCGGTGCCTTCCCCGGCGCGGTCGAGGCGGCACAGCTCTTCCAGCAATCCGCCGCCGCAGCGGGCATCCCGCTGGAGGTGAAGGTGGAACCCGATGACGGCTACTGGTCCAACGTCTGGAACGTCGAACCCTTCTGCGCCTCGTACTGGGGTGGCCGTCCGGTGCAGGACCAGATGTATTCCACGGCCTACCTGTCCACCGCCGACTGGAACGACACCAAGTTCAAGAACGCGCGCTTCGACGAACTGCTCGTTGCTGCGCGTGCGGAACTGGATCAGGTCAAGCGCAAGGCGATGTACACCGAAATGGCCAACATCCTGCGCGATGACGGCGGCCTGATCTGCCCGATGTTCAACGACTTCGTCGAAGCCAAGCGCGAAGAAGTTGGCGGCTGGCAGCCCGATCCGAACGGCGAACTGATGAACGGCCGCGCACTTGCCAAGTGCTGGCTGAACGCCTGATCGGGCCCGGAACGGTGCATCCGATCCTCAAACTCGTGGTCCAGCGTATTGCGCTGGGCCTCCTCCTGCTCTGGGCCGTCTCGTTGCTGATCTTTCTCGGCACCGAGGCGCTCCCGGGTGATGTGGCACAGGCCATTCTTGGCCAGTCCGCCACACCCGAAGCCTTGGCCAACCTGAGGGAATCGCTGGGGCTGAACCAACCGTCCTATGTGCGCTACTTCCAGTGGCTGGGCGGCATCCTGACGGGCGATTTCGGCACCGCGCTGACCAACGGTCAGGACATCGGTCAGGCCATCGCCCAACGCCTTGGCAACACGCTTTTCCTTGCCGCCTGCGCCGCCGTCATCTCGGTCCCGCTTGCCATCCTGCTGGGCCTCATCGCCGCGCGCTACAACGGGCGCTGGCCGGACAAGGTGATTTCCGGCGTGACGCTGTCCACCATCTCGCTGCCCGAATTCGTGGCGGCCTATTTCGTCATTTTCCTGCTGACGCAGGTCATCCCGATCTTCCAGCCCGTCGCCATGGTCTTTCCCGGCATGTCCTTCTGGGAACGCCTGAACGCCGTCGCGCTTCCCGTGATCGTCCTCGTCCTCGTGGTGCTTGCCCACATGATGCGGATGACGCGCGCCGCCATCCTGAACGTCATGCAATCGGCCTATATCGAAACCGCCGAACTCAAGGGCCTGTCGCCCATGCGCGTCATCTGGCAACACGCCTTCCCGAACGCCATCGCCCCCATCGTGTCGGTCGTGGTCCTAAACCTCGCCTATCTCGTCGTCGGCGTCGTCGTGGTGGAAGTGGTGTTCAGCTACAACGCACTCGGCCAATACCTTGTCGATCATGTCGCCAAGCGTGACCTGCCCGTGGTGCAGGCCGTGGGCCTGATCTTCGCCGCCGTCTATATCGGCCTTAACATCCTTGCCGACGTGATCGCCATCATCGCCAACCCACGCCTGAGGCATCCGAAATGAAGATGCCCCTCTCCGCCCTCATCGGCCTGATCCTGACCGGGGCCTTCGTCTTTTGCGCCGTCTTCGCCCAATGGATCGCCCCCTACCCGCTCGACGCCGTGACCGGCGGCGTCTGGGAAGGCCCGTCCGACGCGCATTGGCTCGGCACTGACACGATTGGGCGCGACATCCTCTCGCGCCTGATCCATGGCGGGCAAATTACCATCTTCGTGGCGCTCGCCTCCTCGCTCATCTCCTTTGGGCTTGGGTCCTTCCTTGGCTTCCTCGCCGCCGTGCGCGGGGGGTGGATCGATCAGGGCCTCTCGCGCATTGTCGATCTGATGATGGCCATCCCTTCGCTGATCGTGGCGCTGGTGGTCCTGTCGGTCCTGCCGCTGAACCTGACCGTCCTCATCCTCGTCATGGGCTTCCTAGATGCCACCCGCGTCTTCCGCCTTGCCCGCGCCGTCGCCATGGACATCGCCGTGATGGATTATGTCGAGGCCGCAAAGCTGCGCGGCGAAGGACAATCCTGGATCATCTTCCGCGAAATCCTGCCCAACGCCCTGTCGCCGCTGGTCGCCGAATTCGGCCTGCGCTTCATCTTCGCGGTGCTGTTCATCTCTACCCTCTCCTTCCTCGGCCTTGGCATCCAGCCGCCGCTGACCGACTGGGGCGGGATGGTAAAGGAAAACAAGGACGGCCTCATCTACGGCAAATCCGCCGCCCTCATGCCCGCGCTGGCTATCGCCCTTCTGGCTATTTCGGTAAACCTTGTGGCCGACTGGATTTTGTCGCGCACCACCAGCCTGAAAGGGGGTCGCGGTGCCTGATCTTCTGGACATCCGCAACCTCCGGATCGAGGCCACCTCCTACCCGCCGGGCGAACCGCCCCGCGACGTGGTGCTGGTGGATGACGTCTCTGTCAGCGTGGCCAAGGGCAAGGTGCTTGGCCTGATCGGCGAATCCGGCGCGGGCAAATCCACCATCGGCCTTTCCGCCATGGCCTATGGCCGTGGCGGCGTGCGGCTGACGGGGGGTGAAATCATCCTGAACGGCCGCAACATCAGGCTGGCCGACCCCGCCGCCCTGCGCGCCCTGCGTGGCCGCGAAGTCACCTACGTCGCCCAATCCGCCGCCGCCGCCTTCAACCCGGCCAAACGGCTGATGGAGCAGGTGATCGAAACCTCCCTCTCCCACGGCCTGATGTCGCGCAGCGATGCCGAAAAACGCGCCGTCCTGCTGTTCAAAAAGCTGGGCCTGCCCAATCCCGAAACCTTCGGCAACCGCTACCCGCACCAAGTCTCTGGCGGACAGCTTCAGCGCGCGATGACGGCCATGGCGCTCTGCCCCAAGCCCGACCTCGTGATCTTTGACGAACCCACCACCGCGCTGGACGTCACCACCCAGATCGACGTGCTGGCCGCGATCAAGGAAGCCATCCACGACACGGGCGTCGCAGCGCTCTATATCACCCACGACCTCGCCGTCGTGGCGCAGGTGGCCGACGACATCCTCGTCCTGCGCCACGGCAAGAAGGTCGAATACGGCCCCACCGCCCAGATCATCACCGACCCACACGAAGCCTATACCCGCGCCCTCGTCTCTGTCCGGTCCATCGACCATGTCGAAAAGCCAGAGGCCCCGCCCGTCCTGTCGGTCCAGAACGTCACCGCCCGCTATCGCGGCACCAATTTCGACGTGCTGAAGAACGTGACGGTGGACCTGCCCGCAGGCCAAACCCTCGCCGTCGTGGGCGAAAGCGGCTCCGGCAAATCCACCCTCGCCCGCGCCATCACGGGCCTTCTGCCGCCGACACAAGGCCGCATCACCTTTGCAGGCCGCGAACTCTCGCGCGATTTGCAAAGCCGCAGCCGCGACGACCTGCGCGAGCTTCAGATGATCTACCAGATGGCCGACACCGCCATGAACCCGCGCCAGACCGTGGGCACGATCATCGGCCGCCCGCTGGAATTCTACTTCGGCATGGGCGGCGACGAAAAACGCAAGCGCGTCCAAGACCTCCTCGACCAGATCGAGATGGGTAAGGGCTATATCGACCGCTACCCCGCCGAACTGTCCGGCGGGCAGAAACAGCGCGTCTGCATCGCCCGCGCACTGGCCGCCAAACCCAAACTCATCATCTGCGACGAGGTGACTTCCGCCCTCGACCCGCTGGTGGCGGACGGCATCCTGAAACTTCTCCTGAACCTTCAGGCACAGGAACATGTGGCCTATCTGTTCATCACCCACGACCTTGCGACCGTCAAAGCCATCGCCGACAAGATCGCTGTCATGTATCGCGGGCAGGTGGTCCGCTACGGATCCAAGACGGACGTGCTGACCCCGCCCTTCGACGATTACACCGACCTCCTGCTCTCCTCCGTTCCCGAAATGCACCTGGGCTGGCTGGAACAGGTGCTCGCCCATCGCAAGATGGAAAGCGCGGGGAACTGATGGCGCGCAAACTGCTTCTGATCCTCATCGACGGCGTGCCCTACCGCAACTGGCGCCGCCTCTTCGGCAATCTCGAAGGCTGGGTCCAATCGGGCGAGGCGCGCGTCTGGCGGATGCGCGCGGTGCTGCCCTCCACCTCTGCCTCCTGCTACGCCTCCATCCACACCGGGACCCCGCCGCAGGTGCATGGAATCTGGGGCAATGCCAATGTCCGCAAGCTGGACCTGCCCGACATCTTTTCCGAACTCGCCAAGGCAGGCCGCCGCACCGGGGCCGTCACCCACAGCTTCTGGTCCGAATTCTTCCAGCGCGCCCCTTTCGATACCGTCCGCGACATCGAATATGACGAAGAGGCGGGCCCCATCCATCATGGCCGCTTCCACACCATGGCGGGCTATGGCCATGACAACCAGATGACCCCGTCCGACCACGACCTCTTCGCCACCCTGACCCGGCTGTGCGAGGTGAAGGGGATCGACTACGGCATCTACCATTCCTGCACGCTCGACAGCATGGGCCACCGCTTCCATCACGACTGCGACCAGATGGACCATGCCTGCTACCTGCTGGACGAACAGATGGCCCCCTTCATCCACCGCTGGCGCACCGCAGGGTATGAGGTGATCGTCACCGCCGACCACGGACAGGACGACCGCGGCCACCACGGCGGCGCCGGAGAGTTGCAGCAGGATTTCGCCTTCTACTACTTCGGCGACAGCGACATGCCCCCCAAGGACACGCTGCTCGACCAACTGGCGCTGGCCCCCTCCATCCTCACCCGGATGGGCGTCCCCGTGCCGCCCACGATGAAGGCCGCGCCCTTCTTCGCGCCCTAACGCGCGTAGCCGTCGCCCTCGTCATCCAAAAGCGCCCGCAACTCGCGCAGATGATGTTCGGCGAAACCGGGATAGGCCTCCCATTCCTGCGCCGTCTTTTCCGCCACCGCATCCGGCAGCACCCGCAATGGCCGCCCCGTCTGCAAGGCGCGCACATAGGTCTCTGCCGCCCGCTCAAAGTAGTAAAGCCGGTTGAACGCCTCCGCCACCGTCCGCCCGATGACCAGCACCCCGTGATTGCCCATCACCATGGCAATCACCTTGGGGTCCGCCAGCAACGCCGCACAGCGCCGCCCCTCCTCCTCAAAGGCCATGCCGCCGTAATGGTCGTCCACCACATGCCGCCCAAAGAACATCGCCGAATTCTGGTCAATGGCAGGCAGGCGCGAGTCCGCAAGCGACGCCAGCACCGTCGCATGCACCGAATGCACATGCATCAGGCACCGCGCATGGGGCAGCGCCCGATGGATCGACCCGTGCAGCCCCCAAGCCGTCGGGTCCGGCGCATCGGGCCGCGCCATCGTCCCCGGATCATTCGCATCGATCTCCACCAGAGACGACGCCGTGATCCGGCTGAAATGCCGCCCGTTCGGATTGATCAGAAACCGCGTCCCCTCGGCATTCACGGCCAGCGAAAAGTGATTGGCCACCGCCTCATGCATCCCCAGCCGCGCGGTCCATCGGAAGGCCGCCGCCATGTCGCAACGCTCCTGCCAATGGGTCAGGTTCTGGATCGGTGCATTCATCGGCCATCATCCTCCTTTGCCACGCGCGCCCCGCCGCCCTGCGGCAAGAATCACTGCGCCCCCTCTTTCATCATCCTACCCGGACCGACGCAAAGCGCACAGCAAAGCCGAACACCTCACTCCTCGCGCAAGGGCGGCACAGGTTGCGGGGTCAGCGCCGTCTCCGCAGGCAGCACGGGCAGCACCACCTCCGGCCCCCGCCCCTCCAGCGATTGCAAAAAGGCAAGGATCGCATCCGTCTCCGCCTCTCCCAACTCCTCACCCAACTGCGACCGCGCCATGATCTGCACCGCCAGACCCAGCGACCAGACCGACCCTTCGCTGAAATAGGGCGCGGTCAGCGTGATGTTCCGCAACGTCCCCGCGCGATACAGATACGCCGCCCCATCCGCCTCTTCGACCGCAAAGCACGACAGGCTCTCCGGCTGCCCCTCCGTCCCCGGCACGCGCCTCACACGGAAGGGGTGATAGTCGTTGCCGCCAAGGTTCACCCCCTGATGACAGGTCGCACAGCCCTGATCGAGGAACAGCGCCAACCCCTCGCGCGCCTGCGCCGTCAGCGCCGCATCATCCCCCGCCAACCACGCATCAAACGGCGCAGGCGTCAGCAGCGTCGCCTCATAGGCCGACAGCGCCGCCGCGAAATTGCCAAAGGTCACGGGGTCCACCTCACCGGGAAAGGCCGCCTCGAACGCCTCTACATAGGCAGGCATCGACGCCAGCAGCGAAACCACCCGCGCGGGCGTCCCCGTCCGCTCTGCCCCCACCGTCAGCACGCTGCCCCCCGACCGGGGCAAATCCTCCGCCCAGCCCTGCCAGAACCGCGCCCGGTTCAGCACCGCGTTAAAGATCGTCGGCGCATTCTGCGGCCCCGTCTGCCACGCATGGCCAATCGACGTCTCGCGATTGCCATCCCCCCCGGTCGCCGGATTATGGCAGGTCGCACAAGCGAACTGCCCCGTATCCGACAGGCGCGGATCAAAGAACAGCCACCGCCCCAACGCCACACGCTCCGGCGTCACCGCCAGCCCGTCCACCGCCTCCACCCGCTTTGGCAGGGGCGCAAACAGCGTCAGCGCATGGTCGCGCAGACTGTCCGCCGCCGCCTGTGCGGGCAGAAGGATCAGGCAAAGGGCAGTCAGGCACGGGCGCATGGAACGAAGGTTAACCCGCATCGCCACCCGCTGCAAAAGGGAACAAGTTAGAACCGTTCCAAACTTGACAGCACGCCGGACAGGGCGCATATCCGAGTGGAATAGTAGGACAAGCCCCCCGGAGGTGGCGATATGTTCATCCAGACCGAATCCACGCCGAACCCCGCCACGCTGAAATTCCTGCCGGGCCAGACCGTGCTGGAACTGGGCACCGCCGACTTCCCCAATGCCGATGCCGCCGCCAAATCCCCGCTGGCCAAGCGCATCTTCGCCACGGGCGGCGTGTCCGGCGTCTTCTTCGGCACCGATTTCGTGACGGTGACCAAAGCCGAAGGCATGGAATGGGACCATATCAAGCCCGCGATCCTTGGCGCGATCATGGAACACTACCAATCCGGCGCGGCCACCATCGAAGGGGAAGGTGCCGCAGGCGGCCATGCCGAACATACCGGTGAGGATGGCGACATCGTCCGCCAGATCAAGGAACTGCTCGACACCCGCGTGCGCCCTGCCGTGGCGCAGGATGGCGGCGACATCACCTTCCACGGCTTCGACCGGGGCGTGGTCTATCTGCACATGCAAGGTGCCTGCGCGGGCTGCCCCTCCTCGACCCTGACGCTCAAGATGGGGATCGAAAACCTGCTGCGCCATTACATCCCCGAAGTGCTGGAGGTCCGGCCCGTTGCGGCCTGATCCCCTGATCCTCGCCTTCGACACATCGGCCGCGCATTGCGCGGCCGCTTTGCTGCTGGGCGACCGCATCCTCGCCGAACGGCACGAAGCGATGGACAAGGGCCAAGCCGAACGCCTGCTGCCCCTCTGCGCCGAACTGCTGACGGAAACGGGCCACGACTGGCCCGACCTTTCCGCAATCGCCGTCGGCACCGGCCCCGGCAACTTCACCGGCATCCGCATCGCCGTCGCCGCCGCCCGCGGCCTTGCCCTCTCGCTCAACATCCCCGCCATCGGCGTCACCCGGCTCGAAGCGCTGGCCCATGGCCTCCCCCGCCCCCTCGCCGTGGTCGAAGATGCCCGCCGGGGCGAGGTCTACCTTCAGGAATTCGACCCCGACCCCGATGCGGCACGCCTGACCACCCTCGCCGCCCTGCCCCACGAACTCGGCCCGCTGGCCCTCGTCGGCTCGGCAGCCGAGGCGGCGGTCGCCGCCCTGCCCGGCGCGCGCCTCTTGCACCAGCCCGACCCCCTGCACATCGCCACCGCCCGCATTGCCGCCCGCCGCCTTGGCACCCCACAGCCCAAACCCGCCCCCTTCTACCTGCGCGGTGCCGATGCCGCCCCGCCCACCGACCCACCTCCCGTGATCCTGCCCTGATGACCCCCGCCCATCTCGCCGCCCTGCATGCCCGCTGCTTCACCACCCCCCGCCCGTGGTCCGAGGCCGATTTCGCGGCCTTCCTGCAAGACCCCCTCGCCTTCCTGCTGACCGAAGGGGACGCCGCCTTCCTCCTTGGCCGCGCCGTGGCGGGCGAGGCCGAACTCCTCACCCTCGCCGTCGCGCCGGAATCCCGCCGTCTCGGACTGGGACGCAAACTCCTCGCCCGATTCCTTTATCAGGCGCGTCTTCGCGGCGCGGAAACCGCCTTCCTTGAAGTCGCCGCCGACAACACCGCCGCCCGCGCGCTTTACGCAGCGTCAGGCTTTACCGAATCTGGCCGACGCAAGAACTATTACGCAACGCCCACGGGCAGCAGGCTGGACGCCGTCCTCATGCACCGCGCGCTGGGCTGATCCCGAACCCAGGCGACAGGCGCCAAAAATTTGATCGTAAAGTCAAATCCACCCCCTGCCGCTCGCAAAGAGGTGTTGACCGTGTTTGGAGAATCCGCCCTAAATTGGCGGCGATGCGCCCCCGGCCGATTGGATGGGGTGCCACAGGAAACGACCATTCGACCCATAATGAACAACCGGGAGAACAGCATGACCCTGATGAAACATTTCCTCGGCGCTGCCGCCACGCTGGCCTTGACCGCCGGCGTCGCCACGGCAGAGCCCGCCATCATCTTCGACCTTGGCGGCAAATTCGACAAATCCTTCAATGAAGCCGCCTTCAACGGCGCAGAGCGTTGGGCCAAGGAAACCGGCGGCACCTACAAAGAGCTTGAGATGCAGGACGAAGCCCAGCGCGAACAGGCGCTGCGCCGTCTGGCCGAGGCTGGCTCCAACCCCGTCGTCATGACCGGCTTCGCCTTCGGCGACGCGCTGTCCAAGGTCGCGCCGGACTTCCCGGACACCAAATTCGCCATCATCGACATGGTCGTGGACGCGCCGAACGTGAAATCGGTCGTGTTCAACGAACATGAAGGCTCCTACCTCGTCGGCATGATGGCGGGCCTCGCCTCCAAGACCGGGACCGTCGGGTTCATCGGCGGCATGGACATCCCGCTGATCCGCAAATTCGGCTGCGGCTACGCACAGGGCGTCAAGGCCGTGAACCCGGATGCCACCATCATCCTGAACATGACCGGCACCACCCCCGCCGCATGGAATGACCCGGTGAAGGGCGCAGAACTCGCCAAGGGCCAAAAGGCACAGGGCGCGGACGTGATCTACGCCGCCGCCGGTGGCACGGGCGTGGGCGTCCTGCAGGCTGCCGCAGACGAAGGCATCCTGTCGATCGGCGTCGACAGCAACCAGAACTACATGCACCCCGGCAAGGTCCTGACCTCCATGCTCAAGCGCGTGGACAACGCCGTGTACGAGGCCTTCAAGGAAGGCGAAAACCTGACCGCCGGCATCAACGTCATGGGTCTGGCCAATGACGGCGTCGGCTACGCGATGGACGAAAACAACGCCTCTCTGGTCAGCGCGGAAATGCAGGCTGCCGTCGACGAAGCCGCCGCCAAGATCAAGTCGGGCGAACTGGCCGTCCACGACTACATGTCCGACAACACCTGCCCCGCCGCGACGTTCTGATCGCCTGACGGCACGTGAAATCCATGCCGCGCCAATCCCTTGGCGCGGCATATTTGATACGGACCGGCCGAACCCGCAGCGAAAAGACGGGCAACGGAACAGGGGGAACCAAATGGCGCCAGAAGCGGCAGATGCGCGCTACGCCATCGAACTGAAGGGCATATCCAAGGCCTTCGGTCCGGTGCAGGCCAACAAGGACATCCACATCGCCGTGCCCAAAGGCACGATCCACGGGATCATCGGCGAAAACGGCGCGGGCAAGTCCACGCTCATGTCCATCCTCTACGGCTTCTACCGCGCCGACGCGGGCGAGATCTTCATCAACGGCACCCCCACCACCATTCCCGACAGCCAAAGCGCCATCCGCGCCGGCATCGGCATGGTCTTCCAGCACTTCAAGCTGGTCCAGAATTTCACCGTCCTCGAAAACGTCGTCCTCGGGGCCGAAGAAGGCGCGCTCCTCGCCGGGTCTCTGACCAAGGCGCGCAAGGTGCTGACGGACCTGTCGCGCGACTACGAACTCGACGTCGACCCCGACGCCCTGATCGAAGACCTTTCCGTGGGCCACCAGCAGCGCGTCGAAATCCTCAAGGCCCTCTACCGTCAGGCCGACATCCTGATCCTAGACGAACCCACCGGCGTCCTGACACCGGCCGAGGCCGACCACCTCTTCCGCATCCTCAAGGGCCTGCGCGATCAGGGCAAAACCATCATCCTCATCACCCACAAACTGCGCGAAATCATGGACACGACCGACAACGTTTCCGTCATGCGGCGCGGCACCATGGTGGGCACGGTCAAGACGGCTGGGACCAGCCCCGAAGAACTCGCCGAACTCATGGTGGGCCGCAAGGTCCTGCTCGAGGTGGAAAAGAAACCCGCCCTCCCCGGCAAGACCGTGCTGAAGGTGGAAGACCTCCGCGTCGTGGATGAACACGGGGTCGAACGCCTGAAAGGCGTCAGCTTCGAAATCAAGGCAGGCGAAATCCTCGGCATCGCCGGGGTCGCGGGCAACGGCCAGTCGGAACTGCTCGAAGCACTCGGCGGCATCGCCCGCGCCACGGGCAAGGTCACGCTGAACGGCGCGGACCTGCCGCTGACGGGCAAGGGCGCGGACGGCCAATCCCGCCGCGCCGCAGGCATCGCCCATGTGCCAGAGGATCGGCAGGCGCTCGGCCTCATCATGGATTTCACCGCGTGGGAAAACGTGGCCTTCGGCTACCACAACGCCCCGGAATACCAAAAGAACGCCCTCTTCATGGACAACGACGCGCTGCGCGCCGATACCGAAAAGAAGATGACGACCTTCGACGTCCGCCCCCCCATCGCGACACTCCCCGCAAAAAGCTTTTCGGGCGGCAACCAGCAAAAGATCGTCGTGGCGCGGGAAATCGAACGCAACCCCGACCTCCTCCTCGTGGGCCAGCCCACGCGCGGCGTGGATATCGGGGCCATCGAATTCATTCACAAACAGATCGTGGCCCTGCGCGATCAGGGCAAGGCGATCCTCCTTGTCTCGGTCGAACTCGATGAAATCCGCAGCCTGTCCGACCGCATCGCCGTCATGTTCGACGGCCGCATCATGGGCTTCCGCGACCCCGAAACTGCGGATGAACGCGAACTCGGCCTCCTGATGGCCGGGATGACCGGAAAGGGAGAGGCCGCCTGATGGAACGCCTGCCGCGCTGGGCCGACGTGGCCCTTGTCCCCCTGATCTCGCTGCTTCTGGCCGCGACCATCGCCGCCTTCGTCATCCTCGCCATCGGCCAAGACCCGTGGGAGGCGCTGACCGTCATGGTCCAAGGCTCGGTGATGAACGCCTATGGCTGGGGCTATACGCTCTACTACGCCACCTCTTTCATCTTCACGGGCCTTGCCGTCACGGTGGCCTTCCACGCAGGCCTCTTCAACATCGGCGGCGAAGGGCAGGCACAACTTGGCGGCCTTGGCGTCGCGCTCTGCTGCCTCTTTCTGCCTTGGCCGCACTGGTCGCTGGCGCTGATCGGCGCGACCGTCGCGGGCGCGGCCTTCGGCGCGGCATGGGCGGCGATCCCGGCCTATCTGCAAGCCAAACGCGGCAGCCACATTGTCATCACGACGATCATGTTCAACTACATCGCCGCCGCCTTCCTGATCTTCATGCTGGTCGACGTGCTGCGCCCCGAAGGCCAGATGGACCCGGCCACCGCCAACTTCCCCGAAACCGTCCACCTGCCCACGCTGAACGAAATCCCCGGCCTGAACGCCATCTTCACCTCGGGCGTCCCGGCCAACGTCACGCTCTTCATCGCGCTCGCTATGGCGGTCGTCGTCTGGGCGCTGCTTTGGCGCACCCGCCTTGGCTACGCGATCCGCGCCTTCGGCAAATCCGAACCCGCCGCCCGCTACGCAGGCATCAACCCCTTCACCATCATCATGGTGGCCATGCTCATCTCCGGCGGGCTTGCGGGCATGATGGCCATCAACAACGTCATGGGCGAAGCCGAACGCCTGCTCGGCAACTCGGCCTCCGGCGCGGGCTTCATCGGCATCGCCGTCGCGCTGATGGGCCGCAACCACCCCGTCGGCGTCGTCCTCGCCGCCCTTCTCTTTGGCTTTCTGTTCCAAGGCGGGGCCGAACTCGGCCTCTGGACCAAAATCCCGATCGAGATGCGGACGGTCGTCCAAGGCCTCGTCATCCTCTTCACCGGCGCGCTCGACATGATGGTGCGGATGCTGCTGACTTGGGTGTTCAACCTCTTCCGCGCGGGCCGCACCGCGAAAGGAGCCGCGTGATGGATTACGCAACCCTCCTGCAAATCCTCGACTCGTCGCTGCGCCTTGCCACGCCGCTGCTCTTTGCCTGCCTTGCGGGGCTTTACTCCGAACGCGCGGGCATCTTCGACATCGGTCTGGAAGGCAAGATGCTGATGGCCGCCATGGCCTCGGCCTCCGTCGCCTTCCTGACGGGGTCGGTCTGGGCGGGCCTCTGCGCCGGAATGCTGGCCTCGCTCATGCTCGCAGGCATCCACGGCATCGCCTCCATCACCTTCCGGGGCAACCAGCTCATCTCGGGCGTGGCACTCAACTTCGTGGCCTCGGGGATCACCGTCCTCATCGCCCAGCGCCTCTTTGCCCAAGGTGGCCGCACCCCGCCACTGGAAGGCAACGCACGCTTTGAACCGATCACCCTGCCCTTCGCCGAACAGGCGCAGGCCATCCCGATCATCGGCCCCCTCTATCACGAGGTGATCTCGGGCCACTCCCTCCTCGTCTATGTCGCCCTCCTGACCGTGCCGCTGACATGGTGGGTCCTCTACCGCACGCGCTTCGGCCTGCGCTTGCGCGCCGTGGGCGAAAACCCCGCCGCCGTGGATACCGCAGGCATCTCGGTCGTCGGCCTGCGCTTCGCCGCCGTCGCCATCACGGGCATCCTCTGCGGCCTTGCCGGGGCCTATATGGCCACCGCGCTGCAAGCGGGCTTCGGGCGTGAAATGACGGCAGGCCGGGGCTACATCGCGCTTGCCGCCCTCATCTTCGCCAAATGGCGCCCCGTCGCGGCGCTCTGGGCCTGCCTGCTCTTTGGCTTCTTCCAAGCCCTCGCCCTGCGCCCCGACGTGGTCGAGGCGGTGGTGCAGGTCAAGGTCCCCGTCCCCTTCCTCGACGCGCTGCCCTATGTGCTGACGGTCCTCGTCCTTGCAGGCTTTGTCGGCAAGGCCATCCCGCCCCGCGCGGGGGGCGAGCCCTATGTGAAGGAACGCTAAGGTGGACGCCCTCTCCCTCGTCCACAGCCGCGCCGGAACCGAACCCGTCCGCCTTGGCCTGATCCTCGGCTCTGGCCTTGGCCATCTGGCCCATGCCGTGGACGGCGTCGCCATCCCCTATGCCGACCTGCCGGGCTTTCCCCATGCAGGCGTGTCCGGCCACAACCCCAACCTCGTGATCGGCGATCTGGAAGGCGTCCGCGTGGCCGTCTTCGGCGCGCGCGAGCATTACTACGAAAAGGGCAACCCCGCCGCCATGCGCCCCGCGCTGGACCTGCTGAAATCCCTCGGCGCGGGCAGCCTGATCGCCACCAACGCCGCAGGGTCCTTGCGCCCGGACATCCGCCCCGGCGACCTGATGCTGCTTTCGGACCACATCAACTTCTCCGGCCTTAACCCGCTGATCGGCGAACCCACCGACGCCCGCTTCGTCCCCATGGGCGACGCCCACGACCCCGCCCTTCGCGCTGCCCTGCAAACCAGCGCGCAGGCCGAAGGCGTCCCCCTGCCCGAAGGCGTCTATGCCTGGTATTCCGGCCCCTCCTTCGAAACCCCCGCCGAAATCCGCGCCATCCGTATCCTTGGCGGCGATGCCGTGGGCATGTCCACCGTGCCCGAAGTCATCCTCGCCCGCTTCCTCGGCCTCAGGGTCGCCGCCATCTCCACCATCACCAACATGGCGGCGGGCCTGTCGGACGAAAAGATCAGCCACGAACACACCAAGGCCATGGCCCCCTTGGGTGCGGCAAAACTGGAACGGGTGCTGCGGCATTTCCTCCGCCACCTCCGATGACGGGCGCAGGCGTTTGACTTCGCGGGCAAAGGGGCGCAACCCTTTGTCCTGACCGCCGCATCCGTCCCCGGCCCCGCCCATGCAACTTTACCTTCCTATCGCCGAGGTCTCGGTCAACGCCTTCCTCCTGCTGGGGTTGGGCGGGATCGTGGGCTTTTTGTCGGGCATGTTCGGTGTCGGCGGCGGCTTCCTCATCACGCCGCTTCTGTTCTTCATCGGCGTTCCCCCCGCCGTCGCCGTGGCCACCGGCGCAAATCAGGTCGTCGCTTCCTCCGTCTCGGGCGTGCTGGCGCAACTGCGCCGCAAGGCGGTTGATTTTCCCATGGGCATCGTCCTGCTGCTGGGCGGTTTCGCCGGATCGGGTGTCGGCATCTACGTCTTCCAATGGATGACCCGCCTCGGTCAGGTCGATCTCTTCGTCCAGCTTTCCTACGTCCTCTTCCTCGGCCTGATTGGCGCGATGATGCTGCAGGAATCCCTGCGCGCATGGTTCCGCGCACAAAAAGGCGGCCCCGTCCGCCGCTCGCATGTCCATACATGGGTCCACGGCCTGCCCTTCAAGATGAAGTTCCGCGCCTCGGGCCTTTACATCTCGGTGCTGCCACCCCTCGCGGTGGGCGCGCTCGTGGGCTTCCTTGCCGCCATCATGGGCGTGGGCGGCGGCTTCATCATGGTCCCCGCCATGATCTACCTGCTCGGCATGCCCACTAAGGTCGTCGTCGGCACCTCGCTTTTCCAGATCATCTTCGTCACCGCCTTCACCACGCTCATGCACGCGGTCACCAACCAGACCGTGGACATCCTCCTCGCCCTTCTCCTCATCCTCGGCGGCGTGATCGGCGCACAGGTCGGCACCCGCGTCGGCGTAAGGCTCAAGGCCGAACAACTCCGCATCCTGCTTGCCCTCCTCGTCCTCGCCGTCTCGATCAAGATCGCGCTCGACCTGCTGATCCAACCCGGCGAGCTTTACTCCGTCATGCCGGGGGTGCTGCCGTGAAGCACCTCGCCCTCGCCCTTCTCCTCTTCGCCGCGCCCGCCCATGCCGAAAGCATCGTCGCGGGCCTTAGCCAAAACCGCGTCTCCATCACTGCCGATTTTGACGGCTCCGAAATCCTCGTCTACGGCGCGGTCAAACGCGACGCGCCCGCCCCTGACGGCCCGGTCGAAGTCATCGTCACCGTCGAAGGCCCCCCCACCCCCGTGACGATCCGCAAGAAAGACCGCCGCGCCGGCATCTGGATCAACACCGACGCCGTCCATATCGACGCCGCCCCCAGCTTCTATGCTGTCGCCACCACCGGCCCGCTCGCCTCCATCCTCTCGGACACCGACGACCTGCGCTACCGCATCACACTCGACCGTGCGATCCGCGCCGTGGGGGCCGCCACAGAAACCGGCGACCCGGCGGAATTCATCGCCGCCATGGAACGCATCCGCATCGCCGAACGCCGCTACCGCATCCTGCAAGGCGCGGTGGAATTCACCGAAGACACCCTCTTTCGGGCCGACATCGTCCTGCCCGCCAACCTGACCGAAGGCGAATACACCGTCCGCATGTTCCTTCTCCGCGATGGCCGCGTGATCGACGCACAAGACCGCGTCATCGGCGTGCGGAAAGAGGGTCTGGAACGCTTCCTCTTCAACCTCGCCCAAGACCAGCCGCTGATCTACGGGCTGCTTTCCATCCTCCTCGCTGTCGTGGCGGGCTGGGGCGCCTCTGCCGCCTTCCGACTGGTCCGCGCCTAAGGCCCGCAGGCCGCGCCACGGCGCGCCCTACCCGATCCGCGCCGCCAGCCCCGGATAAACCCGCCACATCGTCACCCCCCGCGCGACAAAGAACACCATCAACGCCGCCCACAGCCCGTGATTGCCCGCCACTGGCACCAGCACCACCAACGCCCCGGCATAGATCGCGGTCGACAGCATCATGGTCCGCCGCATCTCGGCCGTCATCGTGGCCCCGATGAAGATGCCGTCATAGATAAAGGGAAACACCCCCACCACCGCCGCCACCGCGACCCAGCCCAGATAGGCCCGCGCCTCCACCCGCACCTCGGGCGCTGTGGTCATCAGATCGATGATCCACGGCCCCGCCGCGACAAAGACCACCGCCAGCACCACGCCCCCGGCAATCCCCCATTGCATCGCCAACCGCCCCGCCCGCCGCGCCGCCGCCAGCGACCGCGCCCCCACCGCCTGCCCCACCAGTGTCTCGGCGGCAAAGGCAAACCCGTCCAGCGCATAGGCGATGATGCTGACGAACTGCATCAGCACCTGATTGGCCGCCAGCGTCACATCGCCCTTCCGCGCCCCCAGAAAGACAAAGGTCGTGAAACTTAGCTGCAGCAGCACCGACCGCAGCATGATGTCCCGGTTCACCACGAACATCACCCCCAGCGCCGCCCGATCCCCCACCCGCGCGACGGCCGCCCGCCACACCGGCACCAGCCCGTCCCGGCACAGCCACAGCCCCAGCACCAACCCCGACCATTCCGCGATCAACGTGGCCCAAGCCACCCCCGGCACACCCCAGCCAAGCCCAAGCACGAACCACAGGTCCAGAACGATATTCACCCCGTTGATCCACAGTTGCAGGACCAACACCCCCCGCGTCCGCTCCACCGCGATCAGCCAGCCTGTCACCGCATAGGCCGCAATCGTCGCAGGCGCGCCCCATATCCGTATCGCCAGATAGTCCCGAGCCAGCGCCTCCACCTCCGCCCCCGCAGGGGCAATCGCAAAGGCCGCCCGGAACAGCAGCGACTGGAACAGAATGAACCCCACCCCCGCCACCGCCCCGATCAGCAGCGCGCGCAACAGGATCGCCCCCCGCTCCGCCCGGTCCCCCGCCCCATGCGCCTGCGCCGCAAGGCCGGATGTCCCCATCCGCAAGAAGCCGAACACCCAGTAAAGCGTGGTCAGGATAATCGCCCCCACCCCCACCGCCCCAATCGGCGCCGCCTCCCCCAACTGCCCGACGACCCCCGTATCCACCGCACCCAAAAGCGGCACAGTGGCGTTCGAGATCACGATGGGCAGGGCGATCTTCAGCAGGCGGGAATGGGTAAGGTCGGTCATGATGGGGGGCAGAGTGACCGATGGGCGGCATGGGGG
>JBDKFE010000016.1:0-61546 GCA_039798885.1 Pseudomonadota bacterium
TCGGCCGCCTTGCGGAGGATGTGGGCGATGGTCAGCGCCTCGGTCCGTGGGGTGGGGGCTTCGATCAGGGTGAGGGTTTCGGTGGCGGGGATGAGGTCGGGGAGAGTGGCGCCCTCGGCCAGCCACTGGTCGGTGACGGGGGCGGGGCGGAGAGAGAGGGAGATCAGGCGGTTCCGGTCAGGGGCAGGGGGTTGGGCTGGGGTCCATGGCTGGATGGCGTCGGGCGTGACGGAGTGGCGGTCCATCAGGCGGCGAAAGCGGAATTGGGGGTGGTCCTCGCCGGTCAAGGCATCGTCAAGGCGGTCCCAGACCCAATGCGGCATGTGCTTATCGAAGCCGGGAAGGATAAGCGCACCTTGGGGGAGGGCGGCTACCGCCTGCATCAGCGCGGCGGTGGTGCCGCGCGATCCGGTGGAGCCTGCGACGATCACGGGGTCTTGGGGCGGGGACTGTGCCCAGACGTTGGTCAGGCGGGTGACGGCAAGGCGCTGGCGGGTTTCGGTATCCGGTGCCTCGGTCCCTGCAAAGAAGGGGGTGACGATGCGGAGGAATTCGCGGGTGCGCGCCCAGTGGGCGGAGTGGTCGGACACGTCTAGCGCGGCGACGGTGGCGGGGGTGACGGCTTCGCCCTGCATTTCGTCCATCAGCGTGGCAAGGCTGTCGGCGAGGTCGTAGAGCGCGGCGCGGGGGGCGAGGTCTGGCTGGCGGTCAAGGAGGCCCGCAATGAGTTGCGTGAGTTCGAGACGGCGGCGGAGGGGTGAGACGGCAGCGGGTATGCCGGGGAGCGGCTGCCCTTCGGCGATATCGGTGAGGACGCGCAGGCGGGGGAGGAAGCCGGGGCCTGCGGCAAGAAAGGCATCGGCCACGCGGCGGCGCATGCGGTTGGTGTTGAGGTAGAGGGTTACACGGGCCATCGCTTCGGGCGGTTGTCCGGCGAGGCGCGTGCGGAGGCCCGCGACGAGGGCGGGCGCAAAATCGACGCCGGGCGGCAGGTGGAACAGGCGGGGACCGGGATCGTTGAACATCATGGAGCGGAGGTAAGCAGGGATTCGGCGAGTGCAATGCCTTCGGGGCGGCCAACGTCGCACCAGCCGCCCTTGTGGTGGATGCCGTGGAGGCGGCCTGTGGCGATCATGCGGTCCCAGAGGAGGTTGAGGGAGAAGGCGTCGTCGGTGATGTCCGAAAGGCCATCGGTGCGGATGATCTGCGCGCCAAGATAGACCGGACCGGGTGCGCCTTTGGCGCGGGAGAGGCGGCCGGTGGAATCCATCAGGAAATCCCCGGTGCCGGTGTGGCCCGTGGCCTGATCCGCAGGCAGGAGGAGCAGGAGGCCGTCCATCCGCGTGCCGTCCCATGCGGCGACGAGTTGGGTAAGGGGGTTTTCGCCCGTCCAGACCGCGTCGGTGTTCAGGGTCAGGACGGGGTTGCCCCGGAGTAGAGGAAGCGCGCGTTTCAGGCCCCCACCGGTTTCCAGAATGCGGGGTTCTTCGCGCGAGATGGGGATGCGCCGGGGGGCGAGGTGGGATTCGATCTGGTCGGGCAGGTAGTGGGTGTTGGCCACGATGCAGGTGACGCCTGCGGTGTCACACAGGGCAAGGGCGTGGTCGATCAGGGGTTTTCCCGCGACTTCGATCAGCGGTTTGGGCCGCGTCGCGGTCAGCGCCCCCATCCGGGTGCCGAGGCCTGCCGCAAAGAGCATCAGCGGTGGGGGGTCTGGCCGCATTGGGCGGTGATCCTTTGGAGCGTGGCGGGTGTGGGTTCGGGCAGCAGGTCGCGGCAGAGCGCGGCAAGCGGGGCGAGCGCGGGATGGGCGAGATTGCGCTGCAACTGGCCCCAGACGCGGGGGATAAGCTGGACGTAGCCGGGCTTGCCGCCCTTGAGGCAGAGGCGCGCGAAGATGCCTATGATGCGCAGGGCGCGCTGGGCGCCAAGTGTGGCGTAGGTGGGGGCGAAGGCGGCCGGGTCGATCCCTTTGGCCTTGCAGAAGCGGGCGATCATGGCAGCTTCGGTTTCGGGGCGCACATCGCGGCGGGCGTCTTGCAGCAGTGACACGAGATCATAGCCAGACTGGCCCATCTGGGCGAGCTGGAAGTCGAGCAAGCCGACGCGCGCCTCTGCCCTGCGATCAGGAAGCCAGAGCAGGTTTTCGGCGTGGTAGTCGCGCAGGATCATGCAGCGGGGGTTGTCGGAGTGGTGCTGGAGGAGATCGGTCAGAATCGTCTCGAACATGGACGAATCGGGGGAATTTCCGCTGGCCGCGAAGGCGTACCATGACAGGGCAAAGGTGGCGGCCCCGGCCCAGTCGCGGGCGGACAGGTCGGGCAGGCCGGGGGGGGCCGGATGGGCCTGAATGGCCACGAGAACATCGGTCGCCGCCGCATAGAGTATCGGTTCAAGCGATGGATCGGTGGGAATGAGACGGGCGAAGAGACCGTCGCCAAGGTCTTCGAGAAGGAGGAAACCGTTCGCATGATCCTCGGCCATGATCACGGGCGGCGAGAGGCCGAGTGCGGCAAGATGGCGGGCGATGGCCGCGAAGGGGACGGTGTCGTCACCCTTGCCGGGCGGCGCGTCCATCAGGACGGCGCTGCGGTCACCAAGGAAAAGGCGGTCATAACTGCGGTCCGAAGCGTCGCCTGCGAGGAAGCGGCGGGTGGCGGTGCCCCACCCGCAACGGTCAAGGAAGGATTGACACAAGACGCGGCGGTCGGTCATGCCGCCTGCTCCAGTTCCGAAAGCAGGCCGGGGCGGCCGCCGGAAAAATCGGCGCGTCGGCCTTCGCCTTCGGCGGACAAGCGCAAGTGGAGCGCGTCGGGTGGAACATGCGGACCCAGACGGTCGGGCCATTCGATCAGGCAGATGGCCGTTGCAAAGGCGTCGTCCAGACCAAGTTCCAGCACCTCGTCCGGGTGGGTGAGGCGGTACAGATCGGCGTGCCAGATGTCGGGGTCGGACTCGTAGGTCTGCACCAGTGTGAAGGTGGGCGAGGGCACGTCCTCCATCCGGCCAAGGCGGGCGCGGATCAGGGCGCGGGCGAGGTGGGATTTGCCTGCGCCGATAGGACCATGGAGCAAGACTGTGTCGCCAGCGCGCAGGACAAACGCCAACCGTTCGCCCAAGGCAGTGGTGGCGGTTTCGTCGGCAAGGAAGATGGAGGTCCGGGGTGCTTTGGGCATGGTGGAACTTTACCCCGACCCTGCGCCACCGCAAGGCGCGTCAGGCTGATCCCGCGACGGCGCGAGGCGGTGCCCGTTGCGGGAGGACGCGGAAACCGGCCAGAGTGGCCCCATCACTCAGCGGGGCGAAGCGACAAATGATAAGCCGCCCATCTGTCAGGCGCACCTCTGCCTGCCAAGCTGTCCGGGGCCCGAGTGTCGCGACGAAATCCTCTGCCTCGGCCCAGATGGGGCTGGGGGCTGTGGCGGCGCGCCAGTGTGCGGAAAGCTGACGTATTCCTTGTGCAGCGACTTCGGACGCGGGTTCGTGCGACCACACCCCGCTATAGGCTGCATTGGACATCACCAGTCGACCCGAGGCCGAGAAGACCGCGATGCCTTCTTCTAGCGTGTCGATGATGCCTTGGCAGAGTTCCATGTCGGCGCGGTGGCGGCGACTGCGGATGGTTTCGGAGGAGATATCTTCGATCATCAGCGCAAGGGCACCGTCGGGGTGGGGGCGGCCGGTGACACGGTAGGTCTGACCGCCGGACAGGGACCATGTCTGTTCATAAGGCTGCCCACTTGCGGCCTGTTCCATCTGGGTGATGGAACGACGCCAGTCCTTCCAATTGGCGGGTTCAGGAACCATGCGACGGTTGCGCATTGCATCGAGGATCGAGACAAGCGACGGCCTGCGCGACAGGAATTCCGGCGACAGCGAGATGAGGTCGGCGAGCGCAGGGTTGAAGATGTGTAGATGACGGTCACGGTCAAAGACGGCAAGGCCGATGGGAAGATGGGCGAAGGTCTTTGCCATGGTCTGCACCATCTGGCCCAATTCCCCCTCGGCCCGGACGAGGGCATCGGATGGAACGGCATGCCCGACATCGCCATTGCGCAGGATGCTGTGCCAGCGGCCTTGGGTTTCGTGCCGGTCTCGGCTGCCTGGAAACTGTGGGTCCGAGTTCTGCAATTCGCGGAAAGCCGGGTTCGACCAGATGATCCTTCCTTCGCTTTCCCGCCACAGCGGGATGGCCGACTCGCGTGCTGTCCGGGCGGCGAGGGCCTGTTCCCGTTCGCCGGGCCCCGCCAGCAACGAGGCAATCACCTGCGCAAGGCCAGCACCGAGGATGGCCACAATAAGCAGTTGAAGGCCGCCGGCGACGGATGAAAGCATGATTGGTCCTTTCGCGGATCAACCTTTACGCGAGCATAGTTAACGAACGGTTAACCCCTCGGCCGCATGACCAGTCGTTTCGGCCGGGTCGCGTGGGGCCAAGCTCAGGCCCGGATCGGGAGATTGTCGCCGACTGCGCTGTTCGGTGGCGCGACCAGTTCCGATGTCCGCCAGACGAGTTCGACGATGGCACCGCAGCGCTCGGGTCGTTCTTCGGGCGTCAGGAACGGGTCGGACGCATTGGCGAACGAAAGCTCCGCGCCCGTGCGCTCTAGCAAGGTTTTCGCGATGAACAGGCCAAGGCCCATGCCTTCGTATTCAGGGCGCTGGGCGAGGTCCTGCGCCGAACGGCGTGACCGGACGAAGGGATCGCCGATGCGGCCAATGACCTGTGGCGGATAGCCTTCACCATCGTCGACGATGCGGATGGTGATTGTGCGGTCGGTCCATTCGCCGTCGATCCAGACGGTGGTGCGGCAGAAGTCCACGGCGTTCTGCACGAGGTTGCGCAATCCGTGGATCAGTTCGGGGCGGCGCAGGATCGTGGGCTGGCGTTCACTGCCGTTGGGGCCAGAGACGAGTGAAAACTCCACTTGCCGTCCGCGGCCCATATGGGGTTCGGCGGCCTCGCGCAGGACAGAGCCGAGGGGGGCCTGACGCAGGTGGAGGTCGTCCTTTCCGGCCCGGCCCATGCTGCGCAGGATGTCGCGGCAACGGTCGGCCTGATCTCGGATGAGCTTTGCATCCTCGAGCAGTTGGGGGCGGTCCTTCAGTTCCTCCATCATTTCCGCGCTGACGAGCTTGATCGTGGCTAAGGGGGTGCCGAGTTCGTGCGCTGCGGCGGCAACGACCCCGCCAAGGTCCGTGAGCTTCTGTTCGCGGGCCAGCGCCATCTGCGTGGCAAGCAGTGCGTCGGACATGGAGCGGATCTCGGTCGCGATGCGGCGGGAATAAAGACCGAGGAAAACGATACCTATGACGATCGCCAGCCAGAAGCCGAACTCGAAGACCAGAGGCACGGACAGGACTTGTCCGTCTTCAAACCGCAGGGGGACATTCACGAAAGCGATCAGCGAGGTGAAAAGGATGGCAAGCGCGCCGAGAAGGATGGTCGTGCGCAATTCCAGAGCCGAGGCAGAGATCGTGACCGGGGCAAGGATGAGGAGCGCGAAGGGGTTGGTCAGGCCGCCGGTGAGATAAAGAAGGAAGGACAGTTGCGACAGGTCGAAAAGGAGCGTGAGCATCGCTTCCAGTTCGGACAGGCGTTTGTTTTCGGGGTAGACAAAGATGGATATGAGGTTGGCGATGACCGATGCGCCAACCGCCATGTAGCAAAGGCCCACCGGCAGTTCGAGTCCGTAGACGTGATCAGCCACGAGGATTGCGGCGATCTGCCCGGTGATGGCCATCCAGCGCAGCAGGATCAGCGTCCTGAGGCGGACCCAGTCGCTGCGCGTGTCGCGGGAAAGAAGGCCGAAGCCGGGGTTGATCATCTTGGTATTCGGCCCGAACGTGACTAAGTTTCGCATTGTTAAGCGGCGCGGGTTGCACGATCAATGCGGCGCAACGACGAAGGGAACGCGCGATGAGCAAGCTTTATGCAGGTTTGGCCGCGGCTGCGGTGGTGGGCATGGTGGGCGGGCTTTTCGCCTATGGGCAATATGCCAAATCCGGGGATCGGTTTGCTGATTGTCGCGCAGGAGCTGTGGGCGGTGATATCGGCGGGCCTTTCACGCTGGTCGATACGAATGGCAGCACCGTGACAGATAAGGACGTCCTGACAAAGCCAAGCCTTGTGTATTTTGGCTATACCTTTTGCCCTGATATCTGTCCGCTGGATATGGCGCGGAATGCCGAGGCAGTCGATATTCTGGAGGAGCAGGGTTTCGATGTGACCCCCGTCTTCATCACCATCGACCCCGAACGCGATACGCCAGAGGTGTTGAAGGATTTCGGCGAGAATTTGCATCCGAAGATGATCGGACTGACCGGGACGCCGGAACAGGTGAAGGCCGCATCGCAGGCCTACAAGACATATTTCCGCAAGCAGATGTCCGAAGATCCTGAATTCTACCTGATGGATCATTCGACCTTCACCTATCTGGTCCTTCCGGAACAGGGATTCGTCGATTTCTTCCGGCGGGATGACACCGCGCAGCAGATGGCGGAACGGACGGCCTGTTTCCTGTCGAACTGACATCCGCGCAATTTGACCCTGAGGCGAAACGGGCCTACCTTTCGCACAACAAAAAGCACGAAAGGGAACCGAATGGCTGACGATCTGACTGCCGAGCTTGGCCCGGACCGGACGCTGCTGCTTGTGGATGATGATGAACCCTTCGTGAAGCGGCTTGCCAAGGCGATGGAAAAGCGAGGATTCATTCCAGAGACGGCTGAAAGCGTGGCAGCAGGCAAAGCGATCGCGCAGACGCGGCCGCCTGCCTATGCCGTCGTCGACCTGCGGTTGGAGGATGGCAACGGTCTGGATGTGGTGGAAACACTGCGCGAGCGGCGGCCGGATTGCCGGATCGTCGTTCTGACCGGTTACGGTGCAATTGCGACGGCCGTGGCCGCCGTGAAGATCGGCGCTACGGATTACCTTTCAAAGCCTGCTGACGCGAATGACGTGACGAATGCGCTTTTGTCGCGGACGGAAACCTTGCCCGCTCCGCCGGAAAATCCAATGTCGGCGGATCGTGTGCGTTGGGAACACATTCAGCGGGTCTATGAAATGTGCGACCGAAATGTTTCGGAAACAGCGCGTCGCCTGAGCATGCATCGCCGCACCTTGCAGCGCATTCTGGCAAAGCGCAGTCCGAAATAATTCACTGGATTGAATCAGCAGTGATGATGATTTAGGAGTTGCGACATCTGCAATTTCACGGAGTGCTTGAAATGGCGTTCGATCTGAATTCGATGTCCCTGAAGGATTTGAAGGATCTTCATGGGCAGGTGGCCAAGGCTATTGCCAGTTTCGAGGACCGCAAGAAGAAGCAAGCCCTTGCCGAGTTGGAAGAAAAGGCCCGCGAGATGGGTTTTTCGCTGGCTGAATTGACCGGGGCTTCGGTGCCGCGCAAGCGTGCACCGGCAACGGCGAAATATGCCAATCCGGCAGACAAGTCCGACACGTGGTCCGGTCGCGGGCGCAAACCGCGCTGGTTTGACGATGCGCTGAAATCCGGGAAAAAGCCGGAAGATCTGGCCATCTGATCAGGCTGCGGCTTCTAGCCACTTAAGAAAGGCGCGGGTCGCGGCGCGCTGCGGCCCGGGTTCCGTTACGATGAAATAGGCGGGCAGCCGGTCCTTGCTGTCGTGAAGCAGGACGAGGCGCCCTTCCTCCAGATCATCCTCCATCAGCGCCAGGCTTTCGATGATGAGGCCAAGCCCCTGCCGTGCGGCGGCGAGGGAAAGTTCTTCATTGAAGAATTCCGTTCGGCTGAGCGCTTCGGGATCAAGTCCAAGGCTGCGCAGGTAATTCTCCTGTTCCGGCCAGTCCCGGGCGAGGATCCATTCCATCCGCTGCATTTCGGCAGGTGTCAGCGTGGTCCGTCCGTCGAGCAGGTCGGGTGAGGCGGCGACGGCCATGCGGGCCGGGGCGAGGAAGCGCGCCTCGACCCCCGGCCAGTCGCCGTTGCCGTAGCGGATGCCAAGGTCCATGCCATCGCGTCGCAGGTCCACCACCCGCGGGTCGGGGTGGAGGGATAGCGCGATGTCGGGGTGGCGATCCCAGAATTCCTTTAGTCGTGGCATGAGCCATTGTGCAGCGAAGCTGGCGGTCAGGGTGATGCGAACCGGGCGGTCTGTGGCGCTGGCCTTGAGTGTGCCGATCCCTGTGGCGATGGTGGCGAAGCCGTCGGTCAGTGACCGGGCGAGGGCGGCGCCTTCCTCGGTCAGGGTCATGCCACGGCCATCTCGCGAGACGAGCGGGGTGTCGAGATGCGATTCCAGCGCGCGCACCTGCTGGGCAACGGCGGCATGGGTGACGTTCAGCGCGCGCGCGGCCTGTGAAAAGCCGCCAAGTTCTGCCACCGCCGCGAAAGCGCGGAGTGCAGTGAGAGGGGGGAGATTGCGCCAGTCGATCATCATGTTAGAAAAAATAACAGATTTGAAAGTTTTCTGGCTAGGGGCTTTTGCAGGCCTGCGTTAGGAAGCCCGCAGGAAATGCAAGTGAATGGAGTTCAAGATGTTGCAGATTCTCGCAGAAGCGCTGCTTCTGGCCTCGGGTCAGCGGCTGCCGAAGAGGAAACCCTCGCCGCAGGATGGCGGGCGCGGGGCGGACCGTCCCGGCCCCTATTCGCCGCCGGATCGGCTGGGTGGTTGAACCGTGCAGTGTGACAACAGTTCCGAATGCCGCGCGATATAGTCCGCCCGCACCACAGCGGGCGGACGCAATCTGATTTCCAGACCGCGCAGGATCAGCGCATCGGGTTTGCCGAAGAAACGATCCGCCTCTGCCTCTGAAAACCCGGCGATATGAACCGCTTCCATCCAGGCGGAGATCTTGTCGGCGGCCTTGATTGCCTTCTTGATCGGCGCAGGCAGCATGGCGGGCAGGCCGAAACGCAGATGGACCGCCGCCGTCAGCCGTTCGTCGAGTGCGCCGTAGCCTGTGCCAACGGCGGCCTTCACGGGACTGATCATGTCGCCAATGACGTATTCCGGCGCGTCATGCAGAAGGGCCGCAAGCTGCCAGCGCGCGCCGATGCCGGGATTGGCGCGGGTGAAGAGTTCCTCCACCAAAAGGGAATGTTCGGCCACGGAGTAGGGCCAGTCGCCCCGCGTTTGCCCGTTCCAGCGTGCCACGAATGCAAGGCCGTGGGCGATATCCTCGATCTCGATGTCCACGGGCGTGGGATCGAGCAGGTCGAGCCGCCGACCCGACAGCATCCGCTGCCACGCGCGGGGTTGTTTGGTGGACAAGCGCCCCTCTCCCTATGAAACCTGTGTTACCCACCGTTCCATTGTCGGTGGCGTGATCCCGTGGTATCTGCCGCCGCAAACAAGGGTTCAAGGAGCAACGGCACATGCCGCAGGATTACATCGTAAAGGATATCGCGCTTGCGGAATTCGGGCGCAAGGAATTGACTATTGCCGAAACGGAAATGCCGGGGCTTATGGCCTGCCGCGAAGAATTCGGGGCGTCGAAGCCGCTGAAAGGCGCGCGGATTTCTGGATCGCTGCACATGACGATCCAGACCGGCGTTCTGATCGAGACGCTGGTGGCGCTGGGCGCGGATGTGCGCTGGGCGTCGTGCAACATCTTTTCGACCCAGGATCATGCGGCGGCGGCGATTGCCAAGGCGGGCGTGCCGGTCTTTGCCATCAAGGGTGAAACGCTGGAGGAATACTGGGACTACACCGACCGTATCTTCCAGTTCGGCGGCGAGGGTGGCACCTGCAACATGATCCTCGACGATGGCGGGGACGCGACGCTGTACATCCTGCTGGGCGCGCGGGTCGAGGCCGGTGAGACCGACCTGATCGCCGTGCCGACCAGCGAAGAGGAAGTCTGCCTCTTCAACCAGATCAAGAAGCGGCTGGCGGCAAGCCCCGGCTGGTTCACGAAGCAGCGCGCCGCCATTCAGGGCGTGTCGGAAGAGACGACGACGGGTGTGCATCGTCTGTACGAGCTGCACAAGAAGGGGCAGCTGCCCTTCCCGGCGATCAACGTGAATGACAGCGTCACGAAGTCGAAGTTCGACAACAAATACGGCTGCAAGGAATCTCTGGTGGACGGCATTCGTCGTGCGACCGACACGATGATGGCTGGCAAAGTGGCCGTAGTCTGCGGCTATGGCGACGTGGGAAAGGGCTCTGCCGCATCGCTGCGGGGCGCGGGTGCACGGGTGAAGGTGACAGAGGTCGATCCGATCTGCGCGCTGCAGGCCGCGATGGACGGGTATGAGGTCACGATCCTTGAGGACGAGATCAAGACCGCCGACATCTTTATCACCACGACCGGCAACAAGGACGTCATCCGCATCGAACATCTGCGCGAGATGAAGGATATGGCGATCGTCGGCAACATCGGCCATTTCGACAACGAGATCCAAGTCGCCGCGTTGCGGAACCACAAGTGGACGAACATCAAGGATCAGGTGGACATGATCGAGATGCCGTCGGGCAGCCGGATCATCCTGCTGTCGGAAGGGCGTCTTCTGAACCTTGGCAACGCGACGGGGCATCCGTCCTTCGTCATGTCGGCGTCCTTCACCAATCAGGTGCTGGCGCAGATCGAGTTGTGGACCAAGGGCAAGGATTATGCGCCCGGTGTCTATATCCTGCCCAAGCAACTGGACGAGAAGGTCGCGCGCCTGCATCTGAAAAAGATCGGCGTGAAGCTGACCGAACTGCGCCCGGATCAGGCGGCCTATATCGGGGTGAAGCCGGAAGGCCCGTTCAAGCCGGAACACTATCGCTATTGATCGGATCGCACCATCGGTGCGGAAAGGGGGCCGGGGTTTCCCGGCCCCCTTTTTTTGCGCCCTTCTCCATCGGACCGTGGTGCGGCCCACAAACCGTTTTGCGGCTGATCGGAACAATCCTAAGGTTTTTCAGTTCGGGAGTGTAATGCCCCGGGTTGATAGGGAGAGTGTGAAGGCGATGAGCAAACGGAACGAATTGATTGCGAAATATGCCGAAGACCTGAAATCCAAGTGCAAGGTGAACCCAGACCTGCACCTGCTGGAAAAGGTCACGATCGGCTGCGGTCCCGCGATCTACAGCGCCGACAGCGAAACGGTCGCTGCATCCGACAAGGATGAGTTGGAGCGGGTAAAGTCGAATTTCCTGATGAAGAAGCTGGGTCTTCCGGATTCGCCCAAGCTGACAGAGGCGATCAATGCCGTGATCGATACTTATGGCCGGTCAGAGAGGAACAAGTATCGCGCCGTTGTCTATTACCTTTTGGTGAAGCATTTCGGGAAGGAAGGCGTTTACCGCTGACGACCCCCTGCCCCGTCCGCAGGCGCTGGCGGAGATCACTCAAATAATCGGAATTCCGGATTTGCGCCGGGCCCTTGCGGCTGGCATCTTTCTGGATGCAGGACAGGACGTCCGGGACCCTTTTTCAGTCACGTGTGGTGCTTGGGGAGCACGTGGGGTGGATGAAGGGTTCCGTAGGGGTGCGGGGCCCTCCATTTCTTTGTCAGAACAGCGTCAGGATCAGGCCCGCCACCGTTGCGCCGATCATGGCATAGGCGCCGTCGATGATCATCAAGGCGCGGCTTCGCATGGAATAGGCGTAGCACATGACCAGCCAAGGCGTGACGAGGAAAGCCCCGATGCCAAAGCCGCCCATAAGCCCCTCGGCCGGGGTGTCGAGGGCGGACATGACAAAGACATGGCGCATCATGCCCACGACCACGAGCGTGCAGACGAAGCCGATGGCCATCGGCCACATCGTTCCTCCGACCGGCCGCCCGTCGGGGCCGAGCGGCAGGCCCGTGGCGGCAAGCCAGCGGCGCGAGAGTGCCATGTAATAGACCGCACCAAGCGCGTAGGTGCCCACGGTCGCGGCGATGACCGAAAGAAGTCCCATTCCCGTTCCCTCCTGTTGGCCCTGAGGCAGTGACAAGATGCCAAAGGAGCGTCTAGCTTTCCAGCCCGCCCATGCGGCAGACGATACGCCATTCCTGCTCTGTCACCGGCTGGACGGATAGGCGGGTGTTGTTGACGAGGACCATCCCTTCCAGCCCCGGTTCTACTTTGCAGGCCTCAAGGCTGACCGGTTTCGGCAGGGCCCGCCGCGCACAAAGCACCACGCAATCCCAGCGCGGATCGTCCGTCGTGCTGTCGGGGGCGCTTTCGCGGATGACCTCGACGATCCCCACGATCTCTTTCCCGATGTTGGAATGGTAAAAGAAGCCAAGGTCGCCGACCTTCATCGCCCGCATGTTGTTGCGGGCCTGATAGTTGCGGACGCCCGTCCATTCCTCGCCCGCATTGCCTTTGGCCAGTTGGTGCGACCAGCCAAAGACATCGGGTTCGGATTTGAACAGCCAGTAGGCCATCAGCCGATCACCTTCTTCCACTCGCGGAGGTCGACCGATTGGAAAAGTCCTGCTTTGGCATAGGGGTCGTTCGCGGCCCAGTTTCGCGCCTGTTCCAGCGTTTCGACGTTCAGGATTATAAGGGATCCCGCCATCTCTCCGCCTTCGGTCAGGAAGGGGCCTGCCATCTCTACCACGCCAGAGGTGGCAATGTGGTCAAGATGCGCGGGGCGGTTCTCCTGACGGATGTGCAGGTGGTTCGGCTTGTCGATGCAGATGAGGGCGACGCGCATGGGTCATTCCTTCCTGAGAGGGCGAGAGAGCAGGGTCTGGATGGCGGTGGGCAGGTCGCTCTGCCCGTCGATCAGGGCGGCGACCATAGAGGCGATGGGCATGTCGATGCCGCGCCGGGCGGCAAGGCGGGCGACGGCACGGGCGGTCGCGGCGCCTTCGACGGTGATCGTGGGATCGAAGGATTGGCCTGCGCCCAGCGCGCGGCCATAGCGGAAGTTGCGCGATTGGTCGGAGGTGCAGGTGAGCACAAGGTCGCCAAAGCCAGACAGGCCTGCAAGTGTTTCGGCCCTTGCGCCAAGTGTGGCGGCAAGGCGCACCATTTCGGCATAACCGCGTGTCATGAGCGCGGCGCGGGCGGAGTCGCCAAGGCCCGCGCCGATGGTGATGCCCGCCGCGATGGCGATGACGTTCTTTAGCGCGCCACCGAGTTCGGCACCCGTCACATCGTCGGTGCGGTAGAGTCGCAGGTTGGTGGTGGAGAGGAGGGCTTGCAGCCATTCGCCCCGCGCATCATCGGCGCAAGCGAGGGTAAGGGCTGTGGGAAGGCCGCGCGCGATGTCTGCGGCAAAGCTGGGTCCGGTAAGAAGGGCTGGGGTGGTGCCGGGGAAGGCGCTGGCGATCAGTACCGTGGGTCCGGTGAGGGTGGAGAGGTCTATGCCTTTGCAACAGGCGACGAGGGGCGTGGAGCGCAGGGATTGACCGGGGCCAGAGACGAAGGCGTGCAGCGCCTGCGTCGGCAGCGCGAGGAGGGTGGCGTCCGACGCGGACAGATCGTCAATTTCGGCTGTGATAGAAACTGTTTCGGGAATCCTGATGCCGCGAAGTTGGGGGCTTTCGCCCGACTTGCGGAGCGGTTCGATATCCCGCGCCCAGAGGGTCACGCGCTGCCCTTCGCCCGCCAAGGCCACGGCAAGCGCGGTGCCGAATGCGCCAGCACCGACGATGCCGATCATGCCTTTGCCCCCTTCTTTCCGGACCCGATCATCGGCGCGGCAGCGGCGTCGAGCGGCCAGCGCGGACGGGCGATGAGGGAGTCGGGGGTCGATGTGCCAAGCCGGAACGACTCGATTCCAGCCCAAGCAATCATGGCGGCGTTGTCGGTGCACAGGCGCAGTGGCGGGGCGGTGAAGCGGACGCCGAGTCCGGCGCAGACCGACTCCAACCTAACGCGGATCGTGCGGTTGGCGGCGACGCCACCGGCAACGGCAAGGGTAGGCTCTGCCGGGGAGCCATCAAGATAGAGGGCCAGCGCGCGCCGCGTCTTTTCGGCCAGCACGTCCGTCACCGCAGACTGGAACCCAGCGCAGAGGTCGCGGCGGTCCTGAAGGGTGATTCCGCCCTTTTCCGCAACCAGAGCATCGCGGGCACGCAGCAGCGCGGTCTTTAGGCCGGAAAAGGACAGGTCGCACCCGGGGCGATCCAGCAGTGGGCGGGGAAAGGGGAAACGGGCGGGGTCGCCAAGGGCGGCTTCGGACTCGACAGCGGGTCCGCCGGGTTGGGGTAGGCCAAGGAGTTTCGCCGTCTTGTCGAAGGCCTCGCCCGGCGCGTCGTCGATGGTACCGCCAATGCGGTGAAAGCGGTCGGGGCCTTTGGCGATGAGGAACTGGCAATGGCCGCCAGAGACGAGGAGCATCAGGTAGGGGAAGGCAAGGCCGTCGGTCAGGCGTGGCGTGAGCGCATGACCCGCGAGGTGGTTCACGCCGATCAGGGGTTTTCTTGTGCCTGCGGCGATGCCTTTGGCCAACATGACGCCCGACAGCACGCCGCCGATCAGGCCGGGACCGGAGGTTACGGCGATCCCGTCGATGGCGGAAAGGGGGATGCCCGCTTCGGCCAAGGCGCGGCCCACGCAGCCATCCAGCTTTTCAGCATGGGCGCGTGCGGCAATTTCGGGGACGACGCCGCCATAGGCCGCATGCAGCGCGGTCTGGCCTTCGACCACCGAGGAGAGGATTTCAGGCGCCTGCCCTTCGGCGTGGCGGACAACGGCGGCGGCGCTGTCGTCGCAGCTCGATTCGATGCCAAGAAAGGTGAGCGTTGCCATATCCGTTGCCCGATGGGTTGGAACGGGGGTAACACCCTTGGCATGACCTCGCAATCCCGGCCCATCCCTGTGCTTCTGACCCGCCCCGCCGCGCAGGGCGACCGCTTTGCCGCCGACTTGCGGGCAAGGTTCGGTGCGGTGGTGGAACCTGTGGCAAGTCCGCTGATGAAGCGCGAACTGTTGGCCCCGGACTGGCCAGAAGGTGACTATTCCTGCCTGATCCTGACGTCCGAAACAGGTGTCGAAGGCGCTGTGCATCTGCGCGCGGCGGGGCGGGTGTTGCCGGTCCGTGCGATCTGCGTCGGTGATCGGACTGCGGCTGTCGCACGGGCGGCGGGGTTCGACGCGCACTCGGCGCAAGGGGATGCTGAGTCGCTGATCGCGCTGATTCTGGCCGGGGATGATGCGGGGCCGTTCCTGCATCTGCGCGGCAAAGACGCGCGGGGGGACATCGCGCCCAGGTTGGCGGCAAAGGGGCGGTCAGCCGTGGCTGCTGTGGTCTATGACCAGCGGGCTGTGCCCTTGACCAACGAGGCACGGCGATTGCTAGCGGGGGATCGCGCCGTGGTGGTGCCACTCTTCTCTCCCCGTTCCGCCGATCTCCTGCTGGCGCAGGGGCCTTTTGCAGCACCATTGCGGGTGGCGGCCCTGAGTCCGGCCGTGGCCGCGCGGGCCGAGGGACTGTTCCCAGAGCGGATGGTGGTGGCAGAGCGCCCGGATGGCGTAGCGATGATGGACGCGGTTGCATCGCTGATCGCGGACCCGCGCGCTTGAACCTACAACGCTAGGGGGAGTAGGGTGGGGTCACCCACCGATCCAAGGCGGAGGGCGAAAGGACAAGCCATGGCAAAGCGTAAGGTCGACGAGGTTGCTGCGACCGGGGATGCCGATCTGATGGCAATGGTCGAGGCAACGGAACCTGCCGCTGTGGTCGAAGCGCCCGCAGAGCCCCGTGCAGAGACTGCGATGGAAGCACCTGTTGCCCCGCCTGCCAGTCCGCGTCCTGGTGGGGCCGGGGCATTCCTTGGCTTGGTGCTGGGCGGCGTCATCGCTGCGGGTTTCGGGTTTGGTCTTGCTCGGTTCATGCCGGACCTGCTGCCTTTGACCGCTGACACCGGGCTGGACGCTACGGTTCAGGTTCAGGCCGAGGAATTGTCGGCGCTGCGCGAGCAGATTGCCGCTCTGGCCGAGAGGCCTTTGGTTGATCCGGCAATAGACTCACGGGTGGCCGCGCTGGAGAGCGCGGGCGCATCGGGTTTAGAAGAGCGGATCGCCGCATTAGAGGCATCGGTTGCCGATCTGATGGCGCGGCCTGCGGGGGCGGGAGTTCCGGCGGATGTGTCGGCCGAATTGCAGGCACTAAAGGATCAGGTGGCGCGGCTTGGGTCTGGCGGTACCGTCCCAGCGGATGTGACCGCCGCAGCGGACGCGGCAGAAGCGCGGCTGAAGGACGCCGAGGCGCGGGCAGCGGCACTGGCGCAGGAAGCAGAAGCCGCGGCAATGGCTTCGCGGCGTGCGGCAGCATTGGATCGGGTGGCGGCCGCGCTAGACAGCGGCGCACCCTATCAAGGTGCGTTGCGCGATTTGGGGGCGGATGTTCCGTCCGTTCTTGCAGAGAATGCGGCGGGGGGTCTGCCAACAGTGGCGGAGCTTGCCGACGGTTTCCCCGATCCGGCACGCGAAGCTCTGGAAGCAGCGCTGCGGGCGAATATGGGGGAAAGTTGGACCGAGCGGGTGTCGAATTTCCTTCGCAGTCAGACCGGCCTGCGGTCGCTATCACCGCGCGAGGGCAACGATCCTGACGCCGTCCTGTCGCGTGCCGAGGCTGCGCTACAGGCGGGGGACGTGGCGACTGCCATCAAGGAGTTGGAAGCTATGCCCGAGGCCGGGAAGCCTGCGCTGGCGGATTGGCTGGTGCAGGCGCAAGTGCGGGTCGAGGCTGAGGCGGCCTTCGCCGCGCTGGCTGCGAACTGACGGGGGCCGGGATGATCTGGTCGCTTCTCAAGGTTCTGCTGTTCCTGCTGATCGTCGCTTCGTTGACGCTGGGCGCGGGTATTCTTCTGGATACGGGCGGCGGCATCCGCATCGCGGCGGCGGGGTTTGAATTCACGCTGGGGCCGTTACAGGCGTTGATCACTTTTCTGGTGATGGTGGTGCTGGTCTGGCTTCTGATGAAGCTGGTGGGTCTAATCGTTGCAGTCTTTCGGTTCCTGAACGGGGATGAGACCGCGATTTCGCGCTATTTCGACCGGAATCGGGAACGCAAGGGGTTTCAGGCCTTGTCAGAGGGGCTGATGGCGCTGGCGGCGGGTGAGGGGCGGCTGGCGCTGAACCGGGCCATAAAGGCCGAGAAATATCTGGCCGAGCCGCATCTTACGACGTTGCTTGTGGCACAGGCGGCAGAGGCGGCGGGGGATACCCGGCGCGCGACCGAGGCCTACAAAGAGTTGCTGGGGTCCGAGACAACGCGATTTGTCGCCATCCGGGGTCTGCTGCGGCAGACGCTTGCAGAAGGGGACACAGAGACGGCGCAGAAGCTGGCAGCCAAAGCGCTGGAACTGAAGCCACGGCATCTAGAGACGCAGGACATCCTGTTGAAGTTGCAGGCGGAAAGCCGTGACTGGAAGGGTGCGCGGGCGACGCTAGGGGCAAAGCTGAAGGCGGGTGTCCTGCCCAAGGACGTGTATCGGCGGCGCGATGCCGTCTTGGCCTTGCAGCAGGCGCAGGGCGTGATGGACGAGGGCGTCAGCATCGAGGCGCGCGAAGCCGCGATCGAGGCGAACCGACAGTCGCCTGATCTGATCCCGGCGGCCGCGATGGCGGCGCGGGCATTGGCCGACAAGGGGGACCGCAAGGGTGCGGCGCGGGTGCTGAAGAAGGCTTGGGACGCCAAACCGCATCCTGATCTGGCGGCGGCCTTCGCCGATATCGAACCCGACGAGACGCCGACCCAGCGGCTAAAGCGGTTCCGCACGCTGGTTGCGAACCACCCGGAGCATGAGGAGACTCGGCTGCTGATGGCAGAGTTGCACATCGCAGCGGAAGAATTCCCCGAGGCGCGGCGCGCGCTGGCTGACGTGGTTGAAAAGCACCCGACGCAGCGCGCACTTGCGATCATGGCGGCGATCGAGCGGGGCGAGGGTGCCGACGAGGCTGTGGTACGCGGTTGGCTGGCAAAGGCACTGACGGCACCCAGAGGGCCGCAGTGGTGCTGCGACAAGTGTCAGGCCGTGCACGCGAAGTGGGACCCAATCTGCGACAATTGCGGGGGATTCGACACACTATCTTGGCGCGAACCGCCAGAGCGCACGGGGCCTTCGGCAACTGGGGCAGAGGTGCTGCCGCTGCTCGTCCAGCCACCAAAGCCGGTGAGGCCTGACCGGGCGTTCGACGAGACCAAGCCCGTCAAGGAAGGCTCAGAGCAGCCGGAGGTCATCGACCTTGAGGCGATTGTGCGGCGCGGGGGCTGAGGTCTAGGGGGGGAAGGTCAGGCTGGCCCACCAGCTTTGCCATTGCGCGACGGCGCTGTCTTCGACAGGTTCGATGCGGACAGCGGACAGCAGGTGCAGTCCGGGGCCTTGCAGTGGGACGGTGACCTTTCCATCGGAATCGGTGGTGAAGAGCGTACGCGTCACATCGTCCGGGCGCTTGGCTTCTGGGGCGGCATGGAACAGCGCGACCTGCGTGTCGGGCAGGGGGTCGCCGTTCCATGTCAGATGGATGGTGATCTCGGAAAGGCCGGGCGTGTAGGGGTTGCCTTCCGCCACCAGTTCCAAGGGCATTCCGGTGGGTGCGTCGGACTGACCGTCGATCACCGGACCCACCTGCACCAGAGCGCGGGCGTTGCGGAAGAAGCGTTCGCCAAAGCCCTTTTCTGGCAGGCCGCGTGCGCGGTGCAAGTCCAGCACTTCGGGGAATCCCTCGTACTCGACATACCTTTTGAACTTCGCCGGATCGTCGAAAATCACGAAAGAGGGCGTTGTGTGAACGGCAAGGCGGTACAGCCCTTCCCCCTCTGGCGCAAAGCGGAGGGCAGGCAAGTCACCGGCGCGGCCCGTCAGAGGGGCGGCCTCTCTGTCCGGCGGGAATAGCGAGGCGGATGCGAAGGATTGCTTCAGCCACGGGAACGCCTCGCCGGACAGGTCGCTGCCGACGCGCAGGTCAGCGGTCAGGTCTTGCCCCTCTGATGCCTGAAACTTTTCCGCTTCGATCCAGTATTCATGGGCAAGGGCGGGCACTGTGATGGTCGCAAATGCCAGACAGAGGGACAGGACCGCGCGCATGGGTATTCTCCTGCAAGTGAATTGCTTTTCGGCATAGGGCATCAGATCGTGCCGCCGGGCAGCGGGTAATGGACGTTACGGGAGAAACGGATGCAAGGTTTCATGCGTGGTGCAATGGCCGTGATTGCGGTCGTCCTAGCTGTCGGAGCAGCACGAGCGCATGAGGTGTTGCCCGCGATCGCGGATTTCGAGGTCCGCGACGGTGCCCTTCATGTAGAGGTTCGGGCCAATCTTGAAGGGCTCATTGCGGGCATCGATCTGACGGCCGTCACGGATACCAACGCCGCGCCTCAGGCGATGGACTACGACAGCCTGCGCGCCCTGCCCCCGGCAACTCTGGAAGACCGGTTCCGGGCGTTCTGGCCCCGTATGGCCCCGCGTGTGTTCCTGCGTGTGGATGGGACGGACATTCCCGTATCGTTGGACTTCGTCTCGGCAGGCGAGATGGGGGACGTGAATTTGTCGCGCGCCTCGGATTTTGGGTTCAGTGCAGCATTGCCCCCGGGGGCAGCAACGGTGCAGATCGGTTGGGCGTCGCAATTCGGGGCGCTGGTCCTGCGCCAGCAGGGGGTCGAGGAACCCTATGACGGCTATCTGGAAGCAGGCGCGATGTCGGATCCGATCCAGCTTGGCGGGGGGGACCGTCTGACGCCTTGGCAGGGGTTCGTGCAGTACATCCCCGTGGGTTTCGACCATATCGTTCCCAAGGGCTTGGACCATATCCTGTTCGTGCTGGGACTGTTCTTCCTGTCAACGCGGCTGCGGCCCCTTCTGGTGCAGGTGTCGGCCTTTACCCTTGCCCATACGGTGACACTGGCACTTGGGGCGCTGGGCTACGTTCAGATTCCGGGATGGATCGTAGAGCCGATCATCGCAGCCTCCATCGTCTTCGTCGCGGTTGAGAACATTCTTTCCCAAGGGCTTAGCCCGTGGCGTCCGGTCATCGTCTTCGGTTTCGGCTTGCTGCACGGGTTGGGGTTCGCCTCGGTCCTTGGAGAATTCGGGTTGCCTGATGGGGCCTTCGTTCCGGCGCTGATCGGGTTCAACGTCGGGGTGGAACTGGGGCAGCTTTTCGTGATTGCCGTGGCCTTCCTTTTGGTGGGTGTCTGGTTTCGGGACAAACCATGGTATCGCGGTCGGATCGCGGTTCCAGCATCCGCGGCGATTGCGGCCATGGGTGCGTGGTGGGTGGTTGAAAGGGTGTTTCTGGCTTAAGCCATACACCCTCCGTCCCGGTATCCTGCACAATCCGCAGACATCGATAGCGACCGACCGCCGAGCCGGGCCAAAGAACCGTTAAACTACCGTTAACCAGTCCTATTTCTGCCGCAGTTCCCGCCCAGATTGCAGGGCAGGAAGTAATCAGGGTTAACGCGTGATCCCAGCCATTCGGGTTAAGGCGTCGAAATCGATAGGATGACTTTGATGCGGATACTTGCAATCGATGACGATCCTGTGTTCCTCGAACTGCTGGCTGGCATGCTGCACATGATCGGGTACGCAGAGGTCACGACGATGCCTTCTGGCATGGACGCCCTTCACGAACTGGATTCTTCTGGCACGCTGTACGGTTGCATCTTGTCGGACCTGCGGATGCCCGACATGGACGGTGCTGCCCTGACGGCGGCGATCCGGCAGCGCACGGCCTATCGGCAGACGCCCATCCTCATGATTACCGCCATGTCCGGCAAGAATGCGGTCGACGAAGCGTTTGCGGCGGGGGCGACGGATTACATAACCAAGCCGCTGGACATCATCGAACTGCGCGCCCGGGTTGGGATGGTGGACCGGCTGTTGGCCGAACGCCGCCGTCTGGCGGAATTCGCGCGACTGGTGGGACAACGCGCCGCCACGACCGAGATCGAGGCGGAGTTCGACACGCCCATCGTCATTCCCGGGTTCGAACGTGGGATCGAGTTTCTGGCGATGGAGAACTATCTGCTCACGCTGGGTGTGAAGCGGATGTATTCGACATTGGCCTTCGCCATCCACATCAAGAATGCGGGCATCATCTTCAACCGGGCATCCGGCGCGACCTATGTGCAGATGCTGGGCGATGTCGCGGCGCAGATCGTTGATGCGCTGAAGACCGAGGATGTGATGATCGCCTATGCCGGCGGCGGCACCTTCGTCTGCATGACCGAGCGTGTTCTGGGCCAGACGACCGAGGACCTCGAGATCCTGATCAACATCGGCCTGATGGATTTCGAGACCATCTATGCATCGGACCGTCTGCCCGTTCCGCAGGTGCGCGTGGGCGAACCGGCGCGGAGCGCGTTCCTGTCTCCAACGAAGCCGACGCGCATTCTGGAACGCGCCATCCAGTCCGCCACGACCCCGCCCGAGAGGCGGTCGAAGAACGGGCAGATGGTCGCATGACCAGTCTTGCCATTCGATTCGACGGACAGGGAGAGTATCCCCTTGCAGCGGCCGAGCGGCTGTTCCGCCGCATGGCGGGCGACAGGCTCGACCTGCTGAGCACCGCATGGGTCCGGATGGATGCCAGTCGCCAATTTGCCGAAGCGCTGGGGGATATCCGCTCTGTCGCGCACAAGATCGCGGGGACGGCGGACTCGCTTGGTCATTCTGATCTCGGCGCTCTGGCTGCCAAGGTGGAACGGCTGTGTTTGGAGGGCGCAGGGCGGGACGATCTGCAACGGGCCTTGCGACCGCTGATCTCTGCACTGGCTGAACTGACCGACGAATAGTCAGTTTCGGGGCAGATGCGACCTGATCCCATTGATCAAGTCGTGCATGGTACGCGGCTTGGACACACATCTGTCAAAGCCCACGGTCAGGTATTCGACGATCTGTTGGGACTTGCCGTTGGCTGTCACTGCAAAGACCGGAACGGTCCGAAGGTCAGCCGCGCCGTCCTTCGCGCCCCCATGCCGCCCAACGGAAGGAGCAGCTGTCGCACGGTGGACGGGCCCGGACCCGTGCCCCCAATGCGTCTTGTCATTGACCCAGCGCCTTGTTCGATGCCTTCAAAGACGCCCGACACCTACGGTTCCGTGATGTCCACGCCGATATCGGTGACGCAAATCGTGGCGGGTTTCTGCGGGCGGCAAAGCCCGTAAGCCGGACGCGGCCCTTTCCCGAATATCCTGTTCGGGTCACCCATGCGCGAAAGACCGGCCCAAGGCCGCGTTGCGCCAGAGGATGTTTTCGTTCAGGTCCGTGATGCGAAAGAGGTTTGTCACGGTTTCAACGATTTTGCCCAAGAATGCTGGTTCTTCGCGCCTCTGCATATCGGCTGTCACGACCTGACTGTTCCGCGGGCCCCCGTGCAGTCGCAGAACAAAGGCGTCAGGATTGATGCTTGGCGCGGTTTTGCCGGGGCCCCTTTATCGATCTGCAGCCGAAAGCCCAGCTTCGCAAATCCGGACTGTTCAGGCGCAGGATGCGCCGATCTCTGTCACGATGGCCCCCAAGGTTCCGGTCATGGCAATCCCAAGGTCGGGCAAAGCCGCCCGCACCAGCCGACTGAACATGCGGACGGTCGCAATCTCGCCGGACAACATGATTCCCCAGACATGCAAGGTCAGGCGCCTTATGGGACGGGTTGCCTTGCGTCACACCCCACAGTGATCATGTCCACCAACATCCGTTGAGAGCAGTTGGACCCTTCCACTTTGCACAAAGCGAAGTGCGCTGCGGCTTTCGCGCCCTTGCGACCGGTGGCTGCACGCTTATGGTAGCGCCATGACCCTTGAAGACTTGCAGGACCGAGTCGGGCCGTGGATGACGGCACTGACTGTCATTGGCCTTGGGATCGCGCTGATCGACAGGTTCGTTTCAGGGCTGGCCGCGCCCTTGCCGCTGGTCAGCTTGTGGATGGCCTATGTGGCCGGAGGCCTCCCCCCTGCGACGATTGCCCTGCGCGAGCTTTGGACCAAACGGAAGCTGGACATTGATCTGTTGATGGTCGTGGCGGCTCTGGCCGCGGCAGGCGTAGGTGCCCCGATTGAAGGGGCCGTTCTTCTGGCGCTCTTTTCCGTGTCGTCCACGTTGGAACACCGGGCAATGGGCAAGGCGCGGCGCGCCGTCGAGGCACTTATGGCGCTGCGCCCGGATTCTGCGCTCCGCAGACTGCCGGACGGCACGACCGAAGAGGTGGATGTCGACAGGCTCGCCCCAGATGACATCGTAATCCTGTCACCCGGTGCGCGCGTCCCCGTTGATTCGGTGGTGGTCGAGGGCGAGGGGGCGTTGGACGAGTCATCAATCACGGGCGAGTCGGTTCCGGTCCACAAGTCAGCCGGATCGAAGCTGCACGAAGCGACCGTGAACCTGAATGCCATTCTTGCCGTGCGGGTGACGCGAACCGTTTCCGAATCCACCGTCGCTCGGATGATCCAGATGGTGACCGAGGCGCAGGCCATGAAAGCGCCGTCCGAACGGTTCTCAGACTGGTTTGGACAGCGCTACACGGTTGCGGTATTGGTCGGTTCGATCCTGTTCTTTCTGCTGTTCGTACGCCTTGGTTACCCGCTGGACGAGGCGCTGTATCGCGCAGCCACGCTCCTTGTGGCCGCAAGCCCCTGCGCTGTCGTCATCTCTGTCCCCGCCGCGATCCTGTCGGCGCTTTCCGCCGCTGCGCGTGGGGGCGTCTTGTTCAAGGGCGGCGGTGCGCTAGAGACTTTGGCCAAGGTCAAGACCTTCGCCTTCGACAAAACGGGAACTCTGACCACTGGCAAGGCAGACGTAACGCGGACCGTCCCGCTCGGTCTCGGCGATGCCGAACTCATCGCGCTTGCGGCAGGCGTGGAGGCGCATTCCGAACATCCCATCGCTGCGGCAGTGCGCCGACATGCCGCCGCCCGCAGGATTGCGCCCGCAGAAGTGACCGGCGTCCGATCAACGCCAAGCGAGGGGATTGAGGGTACTTGGGGCGCTGCCCGTGTCTGGGCGGGCAATCCGCGAATGGTCGAACGAATGGGCGCAACGCTTTCCGAACCCGGCCTGAAGGGGCTTCAGGATGGATCGGAAACCGTCGTCTATATCGGGCAGGGGAACCGTCTACTTGGCGCGATTGCCGTTGCAGATCGTCCACGCGATACATCCCGCGCCGGTCTTGTGGCGCTGCGCGCCGCCGGGATCGAACGTCTGGTGATCATGACCGGCGACCGGCGCCCGGTGGCAGAACGAATCGGTGCCGAGTTGGGCTTTGCGGCAAAGGATGTATCGGCCGACCTTCTGCCCGGCGACAAGGTGCGGCTGGTGGATGCCTTGTCCCACGAGGCACCGGTTGCTTTCGTCGGGGATGGCGTGAACGATGCGGCAGCACTCTCTCGTGCCGATGTCGGCATCGCGATGGGTGTTGCGGGCAGCGACGTCGCCTTGCAGGCCGCCGAGGTGGCGCTGCTGTCCGACAACATGGAACGTCTGGCCGAAGCGCACAGACTCGCCCGCCGCACAAGCCGGATCATCCGGCAAAACCTGATCTTTGCCTTGGGGGCCATGGTCATTCTGGTCGTGGGCGGGCTTTTCTTCGAGCTTCCGCTGCCGCTTGCGGTGCTTGGCCACGAAGGGGGGACCGTTCTGGTGGTGCTGAACGGTCTGCGGCTGCTGTTCGATCCGATCCGTCGCGCACAGCCCGAGTGATGCCCCCCTTTGTGACGGACCGCAGCGGTTCAGCCCGAAAATGCCCATGTTCGGCCCAAACGTCGCCATAGGGCAGGCCTTCACTCTCCTCATTCTGGAATTACCGGAACGGAGGGGCGAAGATGCAGGATCGATCCGGGCGTGGAACTCGTCTGCATTCGCGAGGGCTTGCCGCTGCATGGCTCGCTCTTGTCATGGGGCTGAGTGCCACGACGCCGGCCCTTTCGATCGACGCGCGCACGCCGCATGGGGCACAGATGCCGACGCGGAACGTGGTGATGGCACCCCCGGGTGCCACCTCTCTCTGCCAAAGTTACGACTGGGCCTGCGCAAAGGATGGCAGAAAGATGCTGCTGGGTGAGGAGTCCATCACCCTGATCCGCCGCGTGAACGCGCTGGCGAACCGGTCTATCCGCCCTGTTTCCGACATGGCGCAGTATCGTCTAGAAGAACGCTGGTCCCTGCCCACATCGCGCGGCGGAGATTGCGAGGACTACGCGCTTTACAAGAAACACGAACTCATCCGCGCAGGCATTCCGCCAGAGCAGCTGCTTCTGGCAGCCGTTCTCGACCGGAAGCGGCAGTTCCACGCCGTCCTCATCGTCCGGACCGGGACGGAGGATCTGGTGCTGGACAATCTGAACAACCGTATCCTGCCATGGCACAAGACCGGCTACACGTTCCTTCGGGTGCAGGACCCGGCCAGCCCATCGCGCTGGGTTTCCGTCTATGCGGGTGGAATGTTCCCGCTCAGCTAGGCGGGACGCGGCTAGGGTGGACTTGACGCGGTTGCGCGCTCTGTCCTGTATGGGTCGGGGCGTAAATGGGTCTGAACGATTTGGAAGATCAGCGGAAATTCATCCACGAACGGTTTGAGGATGCGACCGAAGCGGAAGAGGACGGCAAGTTCGAACGCGTCCTTTCCCTGTGTGAAGAGATCATCGGTCTGGACGAACGTCACGCCGATGCATGGAAGATGCGGACCCGGGCGCTGATCGCGCTGGAGCGATTGGATCAAGCCCTTAGCAACGCCGAAGAGGGCCTCCGACGTTTCCCCAATACTACCGCGCATCGGCTGATGAAGGCGCGGATACAGGTCCGCCTGCGCCAGTGGCAAGAGGCCGAGGCAACGTATCGGGCCATACTCGCGGACAAGCCTCTGACCTTGAATGCCATCCGCGAACTGATGGATTTCGAAACGATCAGGCTGGATGACGACATCGCGCAAACGCTTGTCCGGCATCAGAATGATCTTTCGCTAAAGCCGTATGACCGCGCCTCCACATGGTTCCTACTGGCGCAGATCCACCTAAATGCGGGCCGGGATGACGAGGCCTTCGCCCTCTACGCCGAAGGTAACCGGCAGATGCGCGATTTGCATGAAGGATCGCGTCTGGAATACGGCTTTAGCCGACTGCTGCCCGAATTCGATGCGGCCTTCCAAGGTCGGCATGCCCGGCTGGATCCCCCGCCGCCATGCCCGCTGCTCCTGATCGTGGGTCTGCCGCGGTCGGGCAAGAGTTTGCTGGAAAGGCTTCTGGCCTCGCAGCCTGACCTCGTGGCGGGGGGAGAGGTTTCGTTCATCTACAGCCTCTTTCTGGATGTGGATCGCACGCACGGTGCGGACGAGGCGATGCGACGCCTGATGCGTCCGCAGCCATCCCCGATCGCGCGGCGCTTCAGGATGATCTTGCAGCAGAACCCCAAGAAGTCCGCGACTCGGGTGATCGATACGACGCCGGGCAACCTTGAACAGTTGGCCTTCCTTGGTCCCATGCATCCCGATGTTCCGGTGGTTTTCGTCAGACGGGATCCGTCCGATCTGGCGACGGCGCTGTTCTTCAAGCAATTCAACAAGGCGCACCGCTATACCTATGATCTGGAAATCGCGGCACGGGCGATTGCGCGCACCGAACATCTTGCGCAGCTTTGGCAAAGGACACTTCCCAATCCGATGATCGAAGTGAGCTACGAAGAAATAGTCCGTGACCCCGTCGGAACAGCACGTCGCGTGCTGGAGCGGTTTGGACTTGCGGTGGACGAAGCCGCCCTCCACCGGGCTGCGACGGATGATGGGCGGAAACTGAACCTGATGCCAGGGCGGTCGCTTGATGGCGTCGGCGCGATCCGGGGTGATCTGGTCGGGTTTTCGGACCGCTTTTCACGGCACCTGACGGCGGTCTTGCCGGCATACGAAGCCGAACGTCGGGTTCTTGGCGACCGCTCGTGACGACGGACGGTCATCACGAAAGACAAAGCCCGCACCAAAGGCGCGGGCTTTCTGATGTCCGGGCCGGTGGACCCAGACCCTTCTTCCGGCGCCGATGGCCTGCCACTGGTCCATCATCCAGCGACGCCGGCAGTAACGGGCCCCATGATCCCTTCTTTATCTGCAGGTCGGTCCTAGAGTCGCCCGCCAGTGGCCAGAAATCTGGCTAAACAGCTGGAATTTGGCACATTCCGACGGCTCGACTGAAATTTTCTGGCCCAAAGACCATACGGGCCACCAGTCCGCCCCGCCCCGCCCCGTCTTCCACCGTCAGGGCAACGAATGCCTGTGGATAGACCGCTGTCAAAGCGACCCCCGAACTCACCCAAAGGCTGACGGGTGACAGGTATTCCAAAGCCATGGCCAATCTTTGCGACGGCGAATCCATGCAGTATGACACGCCGCTTCGTGCCTGAACCCTTGACGTCCACGCCCCGCTTGCTATGTGAATGAACATTCATTCACACAAGTGATGCACCCCTTGAACCAAGCAGACCGCAACCCACCCCAGCCGGACCACCGCGCCGTCGAGATCCTCGAAGGCGTGCGTCTTGCCTTTGCGGAGAAGGGTTTCGACGGCGCCTCCATGCAAGACCTCGCAAGGGCCTGCGGGATGAGCGTCGGCAACTTCTACCGCTACTTCCCGTCCAAGGCGGCAATCGTCGCGGCGCTGGTCACGCGGGATCTGGCCGAGGTTGAAAGTGGCTTCCGCTTCATCATCGAAAGCCCCGACCCCATGTCGGCCCTGCGCGCGGAACTGAAGAACCGCATTATCGAGGACCAATGCCAGTCTGACGGCCAACTCTGGGCAGAGATGGCGGCAGCGTCGCTTCGCAAGCCTGAGATCGCCGAGATCACTCAGCAGATGGAAGCCGAGGTAAAGACCTATCTGGCTGCCGTCTTCGCAAGGGTCCTAGGCATAAGTGAAGAAGATGCACAGCAAAGCTACAGCGCCCATGCAACCTTGCTGGTCATGATGATCAAGGCCAGCGCCATGCAGCGCTCTGCCAATCCGCAAGAGCGGGAACACCTCACTTCCCTCACCATTCGAACAGTTAACCGGATCCTTGACGAGATCGTCGGGACCGACGTGAAAGGCTGAATACGATGCGCCTTGTTGCACTTGTCTCCGTGATTGCCCTGTCGGCTGCGTTCGGGCATCCGGTCCGCGCCGCAGACGAACCTGTCGCAGCAGAGACAGCCCAGACTTTGCCCGCGATTACCGTATCAACCGTCGAAAAGCGCCTGCTGCGGGACCGCGTGATCGTCTCGGGCCTTGTGAACCCGGTCGAAACCGTCCAGGTGGCACCCCTGATCGAAGGACAACCGATCGAAAAGCTTCTGGCGGATGTGGGGGACTGGGTCGAAGAAGGGCAAGTCCTCGCGACTGTGTCCAAGACGACGCTAGAGCTTCAGCGCAGCCAGTATCAGGCTTCTCTGGAATCGGCCAAGGCAACCATCGCACAGGCCGAAGCACAGTTGATCGAAGCGCGTGCTGCCGCAGATGAGGCGCAGCGTGTCAACGAACGCACCGCCGCGCTGAAGCAGCAGGGTACGGCGTCGCAGGCCTCGGCCGAACAGGCAAGCGCGAATGCGATTGCTTCAAATGCCCGTGTTGCAGCGGCGAGCCAATCCCTTGAAGCGGCGCGCGCTCAGGTCGCGCTGGTCGAAGCGCAGTTGGCAAATGTCGATCTGCAACTGGCCCGGACAGAGGTGAAGGCCCCCGTATCGGGCGAGATTACGCAGCGCAACGCGGTCGTCGGCGCCATCGCGTCCTCTGCGGGTCAGCCCATGTTCACCATGATCCGGGACGGCGCGCTGGAGCTTTCTGCCGATGTCGCCGAAATCGACCTGATGCGCCTGTCACCGGGGCTGACCGCGACCATGGTCGCCGTTGGATCGCCGGACAAGTTGACGGGAAGCATCCGCCTTGTGGAGCCGACGATCGACGCAACGACGCGGCTTGGTCGGGCACGCGTCACCATCGACACCCCGGATGCCGTGCGCGCCGGGATGTTCATCGATGCGGAAATCCTTGTGGCCGAGCGTGAGACGATTGCCGTTCCGGTGACTGCGGTGGGATCGACCGCCGAAGGCACGACCGTCATGGTCGTAGAGGATGGCATGGTGCGGCGGTCGCTGGTCAAGACCGGTATCCGCGATGGCGGCTGGGTCGAGATCGTCGAAGGCATCCAGCCCGGCGAAACCGTTGTGACCAAGGCTGGTGCCTTTGTGCGTGACGGCGACCGCATCAACCCGGTCGAAGCGACCGTGAACTAAGGAAGGGCGAGTCATGAATTTTTCCGCATGGTCCATCCGAAACCCGGTCGCCCCGCTTTTGGCGTTTGTCCTGCTGCTCATCCTCGGATGGCAGAGCTTCAACAGCCTGCCTATCACGCGCTTCCCGAACATCGACCTTCCGCTTGTCGCCGTGACCGTGAACCAGTCCGGCGCGGCACCCGCCGAGATGGAAACGCAGGTCACGAAAGAGATCGAGGACGCCGTCGCCGGGATCACGGGGGTCAAGAACGTCGTCTCGACCGTCACGGACGGTGTGTCGACCACCCTCGTGGAATTCCGCATGGAAGTGCCGACAGACAAGGCGGTACAGGACACCAAGGACGCCATCGACCAGATCCGGGGCGACCTGCCTGGTTCCATCGAAGCGCCGACCGTCAGCCGGATCGACGTAGAGGGTCAGGCGATCATGACCTTTGCCGTCGCATCGCCCGACATGACGATCGAGGAACTCTCATGGTTCGTGGATGACACGATCATCCGCAACCTTCAGGGTCGCCCTGGCATCGGCCGCGTGGACCGTTACGGCGGCGCGGACCGTGAAATCCGCATCTCTCTCGATCCGGTGAAGCTGGACAGCTATGGGATCACGGCCTCTGCCGTGAACGCGCAACTGCGCCAAACCAACGCCAACCTGGGGTCTGGCCGGTCGGAACTGGGATCGGGGGAACAGGCCATCCGCACTCTGGGGGACGCCCAGACCGTAGAGAGACTGGCCAACACGACCATCGCTCTGCCTTCGGGCCGGCATGTGCGTCTTGCTGACCTTGGCGAGGTTTCCGATACATATGAAGAACTGCGCTCCTTCTCGCGGCTGAATGGCGAACAGGTGGTCACCTTTGCCGTCTTCCGGGCAAAGGGCGCGTCCGAGGTTTCGGTCGCCGAAACGGTCAATGCACAGCTTGATGTCCTGCGTGGGCAGCACCCCGAGGTGCAGATCAAGTTGGTCGATGAAACGGTCTTCTACACCTACGGCAACTACGAAGCGGCGCTGCACACCCTTATCGAGGGCGCGATCCTCGCCGTCCTCGTCGTGCTGGCTTTCCTGAAGAACTGGCGCGCGACACTGATCTCGGCCGTGGCCCTGCCGCTTTCGGCCATCCCGACCTTCTATGTGATGGACTTGCTGGGCTTCTCGCTCAACTTGGTAAGCTTCCTTGCGATCACGCTGGCGACCGGCATCTTGGTCGACGACGCAATCGTCGAGGTGGAAAACATCGCCCGACATATCAGGATGGGCAAAACACCCTATCGCGCGGCCATCGATGCTGCAGACGAAATTGGTCTGGCGGTCATCGCGACTTCGGCCACCATCGTTGCGGTCTTTGTGCCTGTGTCCTTCATGGCGGGCATTCCCGGCCAGTACTTCCGACAATTCGGCCTGACGGTCGCCATCGCTGTGATCTTCTCGTTGATTGTGGCCCGACTGATCACGCCAATGATGGCAGCGTATCTGATGCGCGCCAAGGATGCCGAGGAAAAGCACAGCGAAGACGGCCCGTTCATGAAGGGCTATCTCCGCGTGGTGCGCAACACGACCTCGGGGCGCTTCCTCTTCATCCCGGCGCGTTATCTGACGCTGGTTGGCGCAATAGCGGTCCTCGCCATTTCGGTACACTTCATGCTGAAGGTTCCCGGCAGTTTCATCCCGCCCGAAGACGTCAGCCGCATTCCTATCTCAGTCGAACTCCCACCCGGCACCACGCTGGAAGAGACCGACCGCACCACCCAAGCCATGGTCAAGGCGATCCGCGAAGTGGAATGGGTTGAGAATGTCTTCGTTCTTGGCGGGTCGTCGCCCAAGGGTGACCGGGACATTCGCCGCGCTTCGGTGACGGTGCTGCTGACCAGACTGGACCATTCGCTGTTGCTAAAGCTGTCGCAGGTGGCAAACCAGATCCCGGTCCTTGGTGCCATCGTCCCCGATGTCGAAGACAAGGGCCGGACCGTCCCGCAGAACGAGATTGAGGCACAGATCTTCGCCAAGCTGGCCATGGTGCCGGATATCCGTGCGTTCAAGTTGAACGACCGGGGTGAGCGTGACCTGTCCTTCTCGATCCTCGCGGACAATGAGGCGGACCTGAACCTCGCGGTTGCACGGCTGGAAGAGGCGCTTTCGGGGGATCCCCTTCTGGCGAACGTGGCGTCCGAAGGTGCCTTGCCGCGCCCAGAGATCCAGATCACGCCCCGTGCGAACGAGGCGGCGCGTCTGGGCATCACCACTGCCCAAATTGCCGAAGTCGTCCGCGTGGCGACCATCGGGGACGTGGACGCGGCACTGGCGAAACTGTCGATCGACAACCGGCTGATCCCGGTCCGGGTGCGCCTGAACGATGCCAGCCGCGAAGACCTGACCCGCATCAGCGCGCTGAAACTGACGACGGCGACAGGTGCGACGGTGCCGCTCTCGGCCGTGGCCGATGTGGCAATTGCCGAAGGTCCGTCGACCGTGGACCGTCTGAACCGGGAACGTCGCGCCACCATCGGCGCGAACCTTCCGGTCGGCGTTGCGCTGGGCACCGCAACGGCACGGTTCAAGGAAATCATCGACAGCGTCGAACTTCCGCCCACCGTGCGCGTGCAGGAAGCTGGCGATGCCGAGGTGCAGCAGGAACTGATGGCCAGCTTTGGTCAGGCGATGATCCTTGGCCTGATGCTGGTTCTGACGGTGCTGATCCTGCTCTTCAAATCGGTGATCCAGCCCTTCACGATCCTCTTCTCGCTCCCGCTCGCCATCGGCGGTGTGGCGGCGGCGCTGATCCTGACAAACTCGGCCCTGTCGATGCCGGTGCTGATCGGCATCCTGATGCTGATGGGGATCGTGACGAAGAACGCGATCCTCCTGATCGACTTTGCGATCGAGATGCGCCATCAGGGCATGTCGCGGTTCGAGGCGGTGATCGAAGCGGGCCACAAGCGGGCGCGTCCAATCGTCATGACCTCCATCGCGATGTCGGCAGGGATGCTGCCGTCGGCGCTGGGTGTGGGCGAAGGCGGATCGTTCCGCGCGCCCATGGCGACGGCGGTGATCGGCGGCATCATCGTGTCCACGATCCTCTCGCTGATTGTCGTGCCGGCCTTCTTCTTGATCATGGATGATCTATCGCGCCTGATGACACGGTTCTTCAGCCGCTTCATCGGCCCGAAAGAATCCGAGCCGGACGAACCCCCCGCGCATGTTCTCGCCGAACGTATCGACGCGTTGGAGGCCCGGCTGGATGGCAGGCCACCAACCCGGGGAACGCCCACCCTGCATGTCGCTGAATGAAGGAATGTCCGGCCCCGCGCCGGACATTCCATTTTAGCGTTTCGTTAATCCCGTTCGGGCATAGTGGTGGCATGGTACAGAACATGCACCTTTGCGAAGCATCCCTCCCCCTCTTCCCCGCCGGGGACGAGGATGAGGCGGTTTCCGTCGCGCCTGTAAACCCCGCTGGCCGTCTGCCCAGCTACATCGCCGACCACCGCAAGCGGCTGCGCGACCGCTTCACCGAAACCGACGGCGTTGGCGTCGCCGACTACGAACTTCTGGAACTCATCCTGTTCCGGGCCATCGGCCGGCAGGACGTAAAGCCGTTGGCGCGGCGCCTGCTCGACCGGTTCGGTGACCTTGCGCGCGTGATCTCCGCCCCCCGACCGCGCCTGATGGAAGTGCATGGGGTTGGCGACGCGGTCGTGCTCGAATTGAAGTTGTTCGAAGTCACGGCCCAGCGGATGGCGCGGTCGCGGGTGATGCAAAGGCCTGTGCTGTCATCCTGGACGGCACTGCTGGACTACTGCCACACCGTCATGGCCCATGCGGAACGGGAACACTTCCGCATCCTTTTTCTGGATAGAAAGAATGTCCTGATCGCCGACGAGGAACAGTCGCGTGGCACCGTGGACCACGTCCCCGTCTATCCGCGCGAGGTGGTGAAGCGCGCGCTGGAACTGGGGTCGTCGGCGCTGATCTTGGTTCATAATCACCCGTCCGGTGATCCGACACCCTCGTCTGCCGATATCGACATGACGCGGCAGATTGCGCAGGCCTGTTCCGTACTCGGCCTGACGCTGCATGACCATCTGATCATCGGCAAGAACAGGGAGGTTAGTCTTCGGGCGGAGCGCTTGTTCTAGTCAGGTCAGGCCGAACCCAGAGCTCCACGCGCCGGTTGATCCTGCGACCGGCGGCCGTTTCATCACAGGCGAGTGGCAGGGCCTCACCAAATGCCATGACTTCGGGAAGTCGGTCCTCGGGCAGGTCCGGCGCGGCAGCGCGCAGGGCCGCCAGCACCGTTTCGGCCCTTTCGCGCGACAGGTCCAGATTGGCAGTCGCCGCCCCCGAGCCATCGGAAAACCCCGCAAGGATTAGACGATCAAAAGCAAAGGACCCTGACCCCAGCAGCATCGCCAGATCGGCAATGTTGCCTTGCGAGGTCGCGTCCAGCGTGCTGGAGCCGTCTTCGAACCTGAAGGTGAAGGACAGCCGGTCCGCGCCATCCATCACGTCCACCAGCCGCTTCAGGTCGTCCAGCGACGTCTCTTCGCCTGCACCTTGGATGGCATTGATCAAGCGAAGGCCGTCCCCGGTCAGAGGCTGGCGTTCAGGGGCCCGATCCACATAGCCTGCGCCTGCGACGGCAATCTGTGCATCCGGAAGGGAGAGGAACTCCAGAAACTCGCGCGCCATTAGCGGAAGGCGTCGGCGCGGGGTCAGGAACTGGAACGGCAGGGCAAGGGGATAGTCCTCGGCCTTGACGCCAAGCGCAGTAGGCAGAAGCGGATAGCCGCAACTGTCGGTCAGCGTGACGACCCGCGCCGTCCCGGCAACGGCCCGCCCCGTCACAGCCAAGGCCCAAGGATCACGCGCGACAGCCTCGGCCAGCGAAGAGAGGTCGGGGTGGATTTCCGTGGCAACCACCTCGCGACCCAGCCGTTCGGAAAGGGCGCGCTGCAACCCGTTTTCGGATGGCAACCCATGAAGGACCAGCGGCATGTCGGGGCCACCGATTGCCGACCAGTTCTCTACTTCGCGTGAAAGGGCCCGCGCCAGATCAGCGGTCGATATTGCGGCGACAGGGTTGTCCGCCGCCACGATGGGGACAAGCGCATCCATAGCCACGGGCCGCGCGCCCATATCCGGTTCCGTCCCGGCAGAAAGCACCAGTTCGGCGCGTCCGCCAACCACCGCCGCCCGCGCGGCCCCTTGAGGAAGCGGTTCAAAGCTGAACTCTGCCAGAACCTGCCCGCTACCCTTGTCCGACAGGCGCGAGATGCCGTTCTCGGTCGCGATGTCTAAACCGCGCGCTCGCGCGAAGGCCTCGATCAGCGGGGGCAGCAGGGTCCGGCCCGGCTCTGCCTCGCCCACGATGCGGACCGGGATGCGCGGTGCGGTCAGATCGGGGCAGCCCGGCCCGTCGCAGATGACGCCCTGTCCGTCCACGGTCAGCAGGCCATAGGACGTTTCGATGCGGTAGAATTCGCCATCCCACCCCTGCAGCGTACCTGACAGGGCCAGTCCACCATCCCGTGCGGTCAGGGTGACGTCCTGCGCGGCCCCCGCAACCGGAATGACAAGCGCGGCGAAGACCGCCGCGCACCAACGCACCCACCGCATGAAGTCCCGCCTGCACTATTCTGCGGCAGCAAGTTTCATATCGGCGATGGGATTATTCAAGACCACAAAGCCACCTTCAGCATCGCATTCCGGCATTGCAATCGACAGATCGGCGACGGATAGCCGTCCCCCATCGCTGAAATAGGCCGCCCCCAGCGCCTCGCGCCCGCAGGACTCGTCGGTCACCGGCACCTCGATCGCCAAGGGCGTTTCTTTGGACGGCAAAGTGACAACAAGTGCGTACATGGGCAAAGCAGTCGCAGCCGTACCTAGGGTTACGACCGGCGCATCCGTCGACAGGTTAAAGCTGTCCCCGTCGATCCACTGAAGGGCAAATCGCCGGAGACCGGACAGTTCAGGCACCTCGGCGGATGCAGAAACCTCGGATGCGTCGGTGAAGCGAAGGGTAACCTCGCCCGACATATCCAGCGCGGGAATGTCGACGAATAGGGAACCGGTCGCCGTAGTCTGATAGGTGACAGACAGACCGGCATGGCCAAGCACGACGCCTTCGTTCGGATGGCAGGGTGCCAAAAGCGACAGCGACAGAATGGCGTTCGCGTCTGCAAACAGGTCCAGAGTGACGGGGCAATCCTCGTCCCCGGCAGGGATCGGATCGGGCAGGATCAGACGTTCCGGGGTCATTTCCGCGCGGGTCACAGCCACCGACTCGATGTTGTACCCGGCAAGTGGTGTTCCAGCGGCAAGGCGCAGCAGAGGGGGCGCCGTCTCAGGCGCAGGCACGGGGGCCATGGCCACCGCAGACCCGGCGGTACCCGATTGCATATACTGCCCCGCCCCAAGGGCCACCAGAACCGTTCCGCCAATCATGGCCAGACGACGCACAGACTCCATGTCACCATTCCCGACTCACTACCACTGCCTATGGTGATCGCATGGGAAACAGACCTGCAAAGGGCAGGATTGTGGCGTCAACGGAAACGACCGGTGATCAGTCGTCCAGACCGTGGCAATGCTTGAACCGAAGACCCGATCCGCAGGGGCAGGGATCGTTGCGCGACGGGTTGCCCCATGTCGAACGATCCTTCTCGTCGAAACCCGCCACCGCGCCTGACGCCCCGGCACCCGCCGCAACGGGCACGGCTGCTGCCGCAGGTGCCGCTGCTGCCTGTGCCGCGCGCTGCTGCGCAAGCAACTGCTGCATCATCGCTTCCTGTTCTTCCTTCGTGATCGGTCGGATCAGGGCAAGTTTCTGCGTCACGTCCTGACGCAGCGAATTCAGCATGGTTTCGAACAGGGTGAAGGCTTCGGTCTTGTATTCCGACAGCGGGTCGCGCTGGGCATATCCGCGGAAACCCACGACAGACCGCAGGTGTTCCAGCTTCAGAAGATGCTCGCGCCACTTGGTGTCGATGGACTGCAGAAGGACCTGCTTTTCGATGTTGCGCATCGTATCGGGACCGAAGGCTTCGGTCTTTTCAACGATCATCGCGTCCGAGCGTTCGGTGATCCGTTCGCGCATCGTGTCCTGATCCACGCCCTCTTCGGCCGCCCAGTCGGAAACCGGCAGATCGAGGTTCAGCTTCTCGCGCACGGCGGCGGCCAGTTCGGGGATTTCCCACTGGTCCGAATAGGTCTTGGGCGGCATGTGGAAGTCGATCAGGTCGTCGATGACCTGATGGCGCATGTCGGTCGCAATCTCTTCGATATCCTCGGCCTGCATGATCTCCAGCCGCTGGCCAAAGATGGCCTTGCGCTGGTCGTTCATCACGTCGTCGAATTTCAAAAGCTGCTTGCGGATGTCGAAGTTGCGCCCTTCGACCTTGGCCTGTGCGCGTTCCAGCGACTTGTTTACCCACGGGTGGACGATCGCCTCGCCGTCCTTCATCCCCAGCTTTGACAGGACCGAATCCAGACGATCCGACCCGAAGATCCGCATCAGGTCGTCTTCCAGTGACAGGAAAAAGACCGAACGGCCCGGGTCCCCCTGACGGCCCGAACGGCCGCGCAGCTGATTGTCGATCCGGCGGGATTCGTGCCGCTCGGTGCCAAGGACAAACAGACCGCCCGCGGCGATGACCTTGGCCTTTTCTTCGGCATGTTCGGCCTCGATCCGGGCGCGGACCTCGTCAGGATGCAGGTGCGGATCGGCGGTGATCGCTTCCAGCACCTTCATCTCGACATTGCCACCCAGCTGGATGTCGGTCCCGCGACCGGCCATGTTCGTGGCGATGGTCACGGCACCAAAGCGGCCCGCATCGGCCACGATCTTGGCTTCCTGTTCGTGGTGGCGCGCGTTCAGCACGTTGTGCGGGACGCCGTCCCGCTTCAGCAGGCTGGACAGCAGTTCCGACTTTTCGATCGAGGTGGTGCCGACGAGGATCGGCTGACCCTTGGCATTGGCTTCCTTGATCGTCTTGACGATGCCTTCGTACTTTTCCTTGGCGGTGCGATAGACCTGATCATGTTCGTCCAGACGCGCCACGGGGCGGTTCGTCGGCACCTCTACCACGCCAAGGCGGTAGATTTCCATGAACTCCTCGGCCTCGGTCTGGGCCGTACCGGTCATCCCGCCAAGCTTCTGATAGAGGCGGAAGTAATTCTGGAAGGTCACGCTAGCCAGCGTCACGTTCTCGGGCTGGATGTTGACGCGTTCTTTCGCCTCGATCGCCTGATGCAGGCCTTCTGAGAGGCGACGCCCGCGCATCATGCGGCCGGTGAATTCGTCTATCAGCATCACCTCGCCGTCGCGGACGATGTACTGCTGGTCCTTGTGGAACAGCTTGTGCGCCTTGAGCGCCTGCGTCACGTGATGGACAAGGCTGGTGCTCTCGGGATCATAAAGCGACTGCCCCTGCGGCAGCAGGCCATGTTCCTGAAGCAGCGTCTCGATATGCTCGTTGCCGTCTTCGGTGTAGGTGACGGTCCGGGCCTTCTCGTCGATCTTGTAGTCTTCTTCCCGAAGCGAGGGGATGAGTGCGTCAACCTTGGTGTAAAGCTCGCTGCGGTCCTGCGATGGCCCCGAGATGATCAGCGGGGTCCGCGCTTCGTCGATCAGGATCGAATCGACCTCGTCCACGATGGCGTAGAAATGGCCGCGCTGGGCCATATCTTCGACCGACATCTTCATGTTGTCGCGCAGGTAGTCGAAGCCCAACTCGTTGTTCGTCGCATAGGTGATGTCGGCGCGGTAGGCCGCGCGCTTTTCGGCATCGGGCTGGTAGGGATACACCACGCCGCAGGTCAGGCCGAGCGCCGAGTAGACCTTGCCCATCCATTCCGCGTCGCGCTTTGCAAGGTAGTCGTTGACCGTGACGACATGCACGCCCTTGCCTGCAAGCGCATTCAAATAGGCCGGGAGCGTCGCCATCAGCGTCTTGCCCTCGCCCGTTTTCATCTCAGAGATGTTGCCCTGATGCAGGAAGATGCCGCCCTTCAACTGAACGTCGAAGGCCCGCAGACCCAGCGCGCGCTTCGCCGCCTCGCGGCAATTGGCAAAGGCTTCGGGCAGGATGTCGTCAAGGCTTTCGCCGTTCTGCTGCACGCGCTTCTGGAATTCGGCAGTCTTGGCCTTGATCCCGTCATCGTTCAGTGCGGCAAATTCCGGTTCCAGCGCGTTGATCTTCGCCACGATGGGACGAACCGACTTCACCTTGCGGTCATTCGGTGTCCCGAAGACCTTCCGCGCAAGCGTTCCAAGACCCAGCATGTTTTCTCCGACTACCTGACATCATCGTGTGAGGCTGTGGCCTTGCCCGCCCCCAACGCCTTCCATAGAAGAGCCAAGTGGACCGGCCGGCCCCGTCGCACGCGACCCCCGCGAAATAAGGGACAGGCCGCGCATAGTCAACGTCGCTTAGGGAAGCGGCCCATCAGGAGAAGGTGAGATGGCGAAACATGGCGGACTCTGGGCGGGCGTGTTGCTTGCCTGCAGCGTGGCCGTTCCGGCACTGGCGCAGGACGATGCCCCGACGGCCGACACGGTGGTGGCGACGGTCAACGGCACGGACATCACTCTGGGCGAATTGATCATCCTGCGCGAGAAACTGCCCGCGCAGTATCAGGCGCTGCCCGACGACATGCTGTTCAAGGGGCTGATCGATCAGGCGATCCAGCAGACCGCACTGGAACAGTCGGTCGCGGACTCGAAGTCCAAGCGCGATGAAATCTGGATGCGCACCGACCAGCGCAGCTATCTGGCCGGCAAGGCCCTGCAGGCCGTGGTTCAGGCCGCAGTGACAGATGCCGCGCTTCAAGCCGCCTATGACGAGAAATACACCAATGCCCCGGCGGCCAAGGAATACTCGGCCCAGCACATCCTCGTCGACAGCGAGGAGAAGGCGAAGGAACTGAAAGGCCAGATCGACGGCGGCGCGGATTTCGCCGAACTGGCGAAGTCCAATTCCACGGACACCGGCTCTGCCGTGAATGGCGGCGATCTGGGCTGGTTCGGGGTCGGCATGATGGTCAAGCCGTTCGAGGATGCGGTCATCGCAGCGGCCCCCGGCACGGTCGTCGGCCCGGTCCAGACGGATTTCGGCTGGCACCTCATCAAGCTCAACGAAGTGCGCGACGCGACGAAGCCCACGATCGACGAGGTGCGCGAGGAACTCGCCGCCGAGCTGGAGCAAAAGGCGGTCGAGGCACATGTCACGGAATTGACAGGAAAGGCCGAGATAACGCGTCCCGGAGAAGGGCTTGACCCGGCGCTGCTGCGGGATGCAACTCTGCTGGACAACTAAGACAGGAACGGGGGCGGGCCTATGGCAAAGACCGATTGGAAATCCGAAGCGAAGGCGCTGCAGAAGAAGGTCAAGAAGCTGAAGGCCCGCGTCATGGGCGAAGAGATCGGGGCGGTTGCGGCAGCCGCCGCCCCAGCGAAGAAGGCAAAGCCCATCTCGCCGCTTGCCCCAAAGGATGGCTTTCCCAAGCTGCCAGTGATCGGCGGCGTCGAATTCGCAGCGGTAGAGGCCGGCGTCCGCTATCAGAACCGCAAGGACGTGATGCTGGTCCGTCTTGCCCCCGGCACGGCGATGGCGGGGGTCTTTACCCGGTCCTCCACCCGTTCGGGCTGTGTGCGCGACTGTCAGGCGAAGCTGGCGATGAAGGTGCCCGCAGGCGCAGGTTCTGCAATCATCGTGAATTCTGGAAACTCCAACGCCTTCACTGGCAAGATCGGGGATGACGCCGTCGCTGCCGTTACCGATTCCGTGGCCGAAGCGTTGGGCATCCCGGCAAGCCGCGTCTTCTCCTCCTCTACCGGGGTGATCGGTGAACCGTTGCCCTACGAAAAGATCACCGCCAAGGTGCCCGACCTCGTCGCCGCGCTGCGCGAGGATGCCATCGAAATGGCCGCCCATGCCATGATGACCACCGACACCTTCCCCAAGGGTGCCGCCGCGACGGTGCAGGGCGACGGCGGCGTCATCAACATCGCGGGCATCGCCAAGGGGTCTGGCATGATCGCCCCCGATATGGCGACGATGCTGGTCTATATCTTCACCGACGCGAACATTTCCGCCACGGCGCTTCAAAAGATGCTGTCGCGCAATGTGGATACGACCTTCAACTCCATCACCGTTGACAGCGACACCTCTACGTCCGACACGCTGCTGGTCGCCGCTACGGGAACCTCTCCGGCTGCCAAGGTGACGGGGACGGTCGCCAAGGCCTTCGAGACGGCGCTGAAGGGCGTGATGATGAACCTTGCCCATCAGGTGATCCGCGACGGTGAAGGTGCCACGAAATTCGTCGAGGTCCGTGTGACCGGGGCCAAGGATGATGCCGATGCCGCCAAGGTGGCCTTCGCCATCGCCAACTCGCCATTGGTCAAGACTGCCATCGCCGGGCAGGATCCCAACTGGGGACGCATCGTCGCCGCCGTTGGCAAATCCGGGGCCGAGGCTGACCGTGACCGCCTGACCATCCGCTTTGGCAACATCCTTGTCGCGCACAAGGGCTGGCGGAACCCCAAGTATCGCGAAGAAGACGGCGCCGCCTACATGCAGGGCGAGGAACTGGTGATCGGCGTGGACCTTGGCCTTGGCCGCGGTAAGCGCAGCGTTTGGACCTGTGACCTGACGAACCGCTACGTCGAGATCAACGCAGACTACCGCTCGTGAAGATCGTCCTTGTCTCTGCCGTTGCGCTGGTCGATTCCGAAGGGCGCGTGCTTCTTGCCCAGCGGCCCGAGGGTAAGTCGCTTGCCGGTCTGTGGGAGTTTCCGGGCGGCAAGGTCGAACCCGGCGAAACGCCCGAGGCCGCGCTGATCCGCGAACTGAAAGAGGAGTTGGGCATCGACACATGGGCCAGTTGCCTTGCACCCCTGACCTTTGCCAGCCACAGCTACGAGGATTTCCACCTGCTGATGCCGCTCTTTGTTTGTCGAAAGTGGCAGGGGATTGTGCAGGGGCAGGAAGGGCAGCGCTTGGCCTGGGTTCGGGCAAAGGACCTGAAGGATTACCCGATGCCACCTGCTGACGTCCCCTTGATACCCATACTTAGGGATTGGCTCTGACCGATTGCTGCGGGATTTACGGGCCAATTCACACGGTTTTGGCCAATATTCCTCTGGCCTTGTAAGGCGTGCGCGTTAACCTCTGCTCAGCAGGTCCGCTCTGGGGAGGAGCTTTGATGCTGAGAACCATCACTCTGGGAAGTTGCGTGTCGGTACAAGGCGTGGTCGTGGGCCAGTTGGCAGACGGAAAGCTGATGGTGAAGGTCGATGAAAAGACCTTCATAGGCTATCCGGTGGTGCAAGCGCGCGCGTCCTGATCATCGGTCATTCCGAATGCACAAGGGCCGGGCAATCTGCCCGGCCCTTTGCGTTTCGTGTCGCTTGTGCGATCAGGCCAGCGTCCGCTGGACTTCCTCGCGTTCAAAGATCTCGATCACGTCACCCGCGCGGATGTCTTCGTAGCGCTCGAAGGCCATGCCGCATTCCTGACCGGACTGCACTTCCTTGACCTCGTCCTTAAAGCGCTTGAGCGTCTTGAGCGTACCTTCGTGGATGACCACGTTGTCGCGCAGCAGACGCACACCAGCCGAACGACGCGCCACGCCTTCGGTGACAAGGCAGCCTGCCACGTTGCCGACACCGGTGATGCGGAAGACCTCTTGGATCCGCGCATAGCCGATGAAGTTCTCGCGCACTTCGGCCTTCAGAAGGCCCGACGCCGCCTGCTTGATGTCGTCGATCAGGTCGTAGATGATCGAATAGTAGCGGATTTCCACGCCCTTCTGCTGGGCCGCGTTGCGGGCCGTCGCGTTGGCGCGGACGTTGAAGCCGATGATCGGCGCCTTAGATGCCTCGGCCAGACCCACGTCTGAGTCGGTGATCGCGCCCACCCCGTAATGCAGGACGCGCACGCGGACCTCGGCATTGCCGACTTTCTCAAGCGCCTGCACGATGGCCTCGGCAGAACCCTGCACGTCGGCCTTCACCAGCACGGGCAGTTCGGCCACGTCAGCATCCGCCTTGGCCTTGGCCATAAGCTGTTCCAGCGTGGTCGCAGCCCCGGCTGCCGCGCGCTTGTCCTTGGCGGCCTTTTCACGGTAATCCGCGATCTCGCGCGCCTGCGCTTCGGTTTCGACGACGTTCAGCACGTCCCCGGCTTCCGGCGTGCCGTTCAGACCCAGCACTTCGACCGGAACCGACGGACCGGCTTCGTTCACCGTGTCACCCTTGTCGTTGATCAGCGCGCGAACCTTGCCCCACTTCTCGCCCACGACGAAAATGTCGCCGCGCTTAAGCGTGCCGTTTTGCACCAGAACCGTGGCCACGGGACCGCGACCCACATCCAGCTTCGCTTCGATCACCGCACCGGATGCGGCACGGTTCGGATTGGCCTTGAGTTCAAGGATTTCCGCCTGAAGCGCGATGGCTTCCAGCAGGCTGTCCAGACCCTTGCCCGTCTTGGCCGAAACTTCGACGTCCTGCACTTCACCGGACATCTGTTCCACCACGACCTCGTGCTGAAGCAGGTCGGTCCGCACCTTCTGCGGGTTCGCGTCCGGCTTGTCGCACTTGTTGATCGCGACGATCATCGGAACCTTCGCCGCTTTGGCGTGGTTGATCGCTTCCACCGTCTGCGGCATGACCGCGTCATCCGCAGCCACCACCAGCACCACGATATCCGTCACCTGCGCACCACGGGCACGCATCGAGGTGAAGGCCGCGTGGCCCGGCGTGTCGAGGAAGGACACAAGCGACCCGTTGGGCGTTTTCACCTGATAGGCACCGATATGCTGGGTGATGCCGCCCGCTTCGCCCGCCACGACGTTCGCCTTGCGGATCGCGTCTAGAAGCGAGGTCTTGCCGTGGTCGACATGGCCCATGATCGTGACGATCGGCGGACGCGGCTGAAGGTCCTCGTTGCGGTCGGCGACCGTCTCGATCGCCTGTTCCACGTCGGAATCCGACACGCGCACGGCCTTGTGGCCGAATTCTTCGATCACCAGTTCGGCGGTGTCGGCGTCGATGGTCTGGTTCATGGTGACCATCATGCCCATCTTCATCAGCGCCTTGACCACGTCCGCGGCGCGTTCCGCCATCCGGTTGGCAAGTTCGCTGACCACGATGGTTTCGGGCAGCTGCACGTCGCGCACCTGCTTTTCGGCCTTCTGGCCGAAGCCCATCGCCTTCTGGCGGGCCTTTTCCTGCTTGCGCTTCATCGCGGCGAGCGACCGCTGACGGCCCCCCTCGTCCGAGATGGCGTCCGACAGCGTCAACTTGCCGGCGCGGCGGCCTTCGTCGCCCTTCACCTTGCCGCGGTCGCGGTCAGTGGCGCGTTCGTCACGCTCGCGTTCCGCCTTGCGGGGCAGGGCCGACGGGCGGGCACCGCCGCCACGCACGACTTCTTCCTCTCCCGGAGCAGCGGGGGCAGCAGGCTTTGCCGCCGCCGGTGCCGGAGCGGGCGTCGTGGGTTTCGGGCGGGTTCCAAGGATCTCTGCCTTGCGTGCGGCGGCGGCGGCGATCTTGGCTTCTTCCGCCGCGCGGGCGGCGCGTTCTTCTTCTTCGGCCTTGGCGCGGAGCGCGGCTTCGCGTTCACGATCCTCGCGCTCTTTCGCCTCGATCTCGTCGCGGCGGCGGGCGCGTTCTTCTTCACGCGCGCGCTCTTCCTCGGCGCGGCGGACCGCGTCTTCCTGTTCGCGCGCCTTTGCAGCCTTCAAGGCCGCCAGACGGCGTTCCATCTCGGCATCGGAAATGCCTGCGGGACGTTTGGACGGATCGCCCAGATGCGGGCTGGAGCCCGATGCAGCACCACCGGCAGCGCCCGGTTTCGCCGGGACCACCACGCGCTTGCGTTTGACTTCGACCGCCACGCTTTTGGTGCGGCCATGGCTGAAGCTCTGCTTCACCTGTCCGGGTCCACGCGCGCCGCCACCCAAGCCAAGGGGTTTCTTGCCGTCAGTATCGCTCATGCCGTCTTCGTATCCTCTCCGGCGGAAATCCCGCCGACATGCCCGCGAAAACCCGCGAGCCTTGCCGCTTCCTCTACAACACGTCTTTCGAGTCCACCAGCCGCAAGCGCGGCGTGTATGGCACGTTCGCGACCGAAAGCCAAACCCAATTCCCCCGAAGAAAGACAGGTGATCCACCGTCCTTCCCCCTCGGGCGGGTGCAGCTTGGTCTTGCCGCGTTCAGACCCGTCGCTGGCCTGGATCAGGACTGTTGCCTGACCCTTCACCAGCCATTCCTTCACCTTCTCGTAGCCCGTCACCGCATCACCCGCCTTGCGGGCCATCGACAGGAAGTCGATCACCCGTTGCAGCAGCTGCGACTCGATCAGGGCCGAAAGCCCGTCAGGCGCCTTGACCGGCTGGCGCGCGGCCCGAGAGAACAACCCCTTCGCCGCCGCCTTGTCGATTGCCGCAGGATTGGCCGCGACATAGATCCCGCGCCCGGGAAGGCGGCCCAGAACATCCGGCACCACCATCCCGTCAGGGCTGACAACGAAGCGGATCAGGCCGCCTTTCGGCTGGCTCTCGCCGGAAACGATGCACTTGCGTTCCGGTTCGTCCTGATCCTTTTCCCGGCCACCCCGCGTCATGGGCGCGCTTTCCCGAGGCCTGAGATCAGGCCTCGGCCTCCTCGTCTTCGTCGACCTCTTCCGCAGCGGTCGCAAGTTCGGTGGGGTCGACCCAGCCCAGCATGACGCGTGCGGTCATGATCAGGTGCTGTGCCTCTTCCAGCGACATTTCGAACTTCTCAAGGACGCCTTCGTCCTTCTTGCGCTGGCCGTTTTCCGTCGTCCAGCCGCCGGCCAGTTCCCAGTCGGCGCAAGTGGCGAAGTCTTCCAGCGTCTTGATGCCGTCCTTTGCCAAGGCTTCCACCATCTGGGGGGTCAGGCCCTCAAAGTCAATCAGGCTGTCCTCGACGCCCATCGCGCGGGCATTTTCCAGCGCCTTGCGGCTCTGCTCTTCAAGGAAGTCGCGGGCCCGCGCCTGCAACTCGCCCGCCGTATCTTCGTCAAAGCCGTCGATGGACAGCAGTTCGTCCACATCGACATAGGCCACTTCCTCGAGGTTGGTGAACCCTTCGGCGACCAGAAGTTGGGCCATCATCTCGTCCACGTCCAGCGTGTCCATGAACAGCTTGGTGCGTTCTGCGAATTCGGCCTGACGGCGCTGCGATTCCTCGGCCTCGGTCATGATGTCGATATCCAGACCCGTCAGCTGCGACGCCAGACGGACGTTCTGGCCCCGGCGGCCGATGGCCAGCGAAAGCTGTTCGTCCGGCACCACGACCTCGATCTTGCCGGCTTCTTCGTCGATCACGACCTTGGACACTTCGGCAGGCTGCAGCGCGTTCACAAGGAACGTCGCCTGATCTTGGTTCCACGGAATGATGTCGATCTTTTCGCCCTGCAACTCGTTCACGACGGCCTGAACGCGGCTGCCGCGCATACCGACGCAGGCACCCACCGGGTCGATGGAGTTGTCATAGGAAATGACGGCGATCTTGGCGCGGCTGCCCGGATCGCGGGCGACGGCCTTGATCTCGATGATGCCGTCATAGATTTCAGGCACTTCCATCTTGAACAGTTCGGCCATGAACTGCGGGTCGGTGCGCGACAGGAAGACCTGCGGACCGCGCGCTTCGCGGCGGACGTCCTTGATGTAGCAGCGGATGCGGTCGTTCGGGCGATAGGCTTCGCGGCCGATCTTTTCGTTCCGGCGCAGGATGCCTTCGCCGCGGCCGATGTCGACGATGATGTTGCCGTATTCTTCGCGCTTGACGACACCGTTGATGATGCTGCCCTTGCGATCCTTGAATTCTTCAAACTGGCGATCCCGCTCGGCCTCGCGGACCTTCTGCAGGATCACCTGCTTGGCCGATTGCGCGGCGATCCGGCCCAGATCAACCGGGGGAACCTCGTCGATCACCTCATCCCCAATCTGGGGATCGGCAAGATAGGATTTCGCCTGCTTTACAGTCAGTTGCGCGTGGTGGTTCTCCAGCGCCTCATCCTCGACCACGGTGCGGATACGCGCAAATGTGGCGCGGCCCGTCTTGCGGTCGATCTTCACCCGGATGTCCAACTCGCTGCCGTAGCGCGACTTGGCCGCGCGGGCGAGGCTCTCTTCCATCGCCTGGATCACCAGATCCGGGTCGATCATCTTTTCCCGCGCCACGGCCTCGGCCGTTTGCAGAAGTTCAAGCTGGTTCGCAGAGGTGATTGCCATGATGGCCTCCGGCTGTGCTTAGTGTTTCGTCTCGGGCGCGTCGGGGGTGTCGGCACCCTCGTCATCGCCTTCGAATTCTTCGATGTCGGTGAACTTCGTTTCGTCGATGACGCCGGACGCTTTGCGCTGGCGCAGCATTTCGGCGATCAGGTCGTCGGTCAGGATCAGCTTGGCGTCTGACAGCCAGTCGAATTTCAGACCGATGGTCAGGGCCTGCCCGCCTTCTTCGATCTCGATCAGCACTTCGTCGCCTTCAGTGCCTTGCAGCACGCCCTTGAAACGGCGGCGGCCGTCGATGAGTTCGGTCGTTTCGATGCGGGCTTCGTAATCCACCCACATGTCGAAATCTTTCAACCTTGTCAGGGGCCTGTCGATACCGGGGGAAGAGACTTCGAGGACGTAATTCTCCTCAATAGGGTCTTCCACATCCAGCACGGCAGAGACGGCGGTGGAGATGGCGGCGCAGTCGTCCACTTCGATCCCGCCGTCGGGACGGTCGGCCATGATCTGCAAAATGCGGGTCTTGCCGCCCATCAGGCGGATACGGACAAGTTCAAACCCCAGCCCTTCGATGACGGGGCCGACGATGGCCGCAAGGCGGCGGTCGATGGCGGTCTTGGCGATGAGGTCGGTCATTCGGGTTCCGATGGAAACAAAAAAGCGGGCTCAGCGGCCCGCGTGTCAGGTTCGGTGGGGCCGGGTTTGGACCCCGACACCGCTGTTGCAGGGGGATATACGCAAGCCACCCCGAGTCTGCAAGGACTTTGGTCAGTATCCCCGCAACCCGTCCATCGCGCGGACCAGACCTTCGCTGATGCCGGGTTCTGAAAGGGCATGCCCGGCAAAGGGGATCAGGCGGATTTCGCAATGGTCCCAGCCCTGTGCCAGTTTCCATGCGGAAACGGGCGGGCAAATCATGTCATAGCGGCCTTGGATGATCGTGGCGGGGATGTGCTTGATCCTTGATTTCTCACGCAGAATCCAGCCGTCCTCTTCAAGGAAGCCGCCGTTGTGGAAATAGTGGTTCTCCAGCCGGGCGAAGGCGCGGGCGTATTCGGCGGGGCTTTCGCCCAGCGGGCCGTCATGGTGGATCGAGGCCAGCGCGTTTTCCCAGTTGGCCCAGATGCGACCGAACCGCGTCTCTTCCATCACGTTGCCGGAAAAGAGACGGCGGTGATAGGCGGCGATCAGGTCGCCGCGTTCGTCCGCAGGAATGGCATTGACGAACCGCGCCCAAAGTTCCGGGAAAAAGGCCCCGGCCCCACCGCCGTAGAACCAGTCAAGTTCCTGCTGCGTCATCAGAAAGACGCCGCGCAGAACCATATGGGCCACGCGTTCGGGATGGGTGATGGCATAGATCAGCGCCAGCGTCGCGCCCCAGCTGCCGCCAAAGCAGATCCAGCGGCTGATGCCCAACTCCTTGCGGATCACCTCGATATCGTTGACGAGGTGCCATGTCGTGTTCTGGATCACACTGGCATGCGGACGCGACCGTCCGCAGCCGCGCTGATCGAAAAGGATCACGCGGAAGGCGGACGGGTCGAAATAGCGGCGCATCGCCGGGCTGCATCCGCCGCCCGGGCCGCCGTGAAGGACGACGACAGGGATGCCGTCGGGATTGCCGCATTGTTCCACATAGATGCGGTGGCCATCGCCCATGTCGATAACGCGCTGATCGAACGGGTCGATCGGCGGATACAGAAATTCGACTGCGCGCTTTTGGCCTGATCTGTGGTCCATCGCCGCCCTATATAACGCGTCGAAGCGTTGATCCAAAGTTAAACGAGAGGACGCCATGACGTCAGCATCCACGGTGGACCCCGCAGAGGTCGCAAAATTCGAAGCGATGGCCGCCGAATGGTGGGACCCGAATGGCAAGTTCAAGCCGCTTCACATGCTCAATCCCTGCCGTCTGGACTATATCACCAACCAGATCGCGGCGGAATTCGACCGCGACTTGACGGGGCCTGAACCCTTCAAGGGCTTGAGAATACTGGATATCGGCTGTGGCGGCGGTCTTTTGTCCGAACCGATGGCGCGGTTGGGCGCGACGGTGGTGGGGGCGGATGCGGCGGCGCGGAATATTCCGGTGGCGCAGGTCCATGCGGTGCAGTCGGGGTTGAGCATCGATTACCGGCATACGACCGCAGAAGCGTTGGCGGATGCGGGGGAGCGATTCGATGTCGTTCTCAACATGGAAGTGGTCGAGCATGTCTCGGACCCGCAGGCCTATCTGACGGCGTGCCAGATTCTGTTGAAGGACAACGGGTTGATGATCTGTTCGACCCTGAACCGGAATCCGAAAAGTTTTGTCATGGCGATTGTCGGGGCAGAGTATGTGATGCGCTGGCTGCCCAAGGGGACGCATGACTGGGCGAAGTTCATCACGCCGGACGAACTTTACGCCCTGATCCGTGGCGCGGGGCTAGAGCCGGTGGACAAAAAGGGCATGGTTTTCAACCCCATAAGCTGGAGTTGGTCGCTGTCGGCGCGGGATCTTTCGTGCAATTACGTGACGGCGAGCGTGAAGCGGCGGGTGGTCTGAAACCCGCTATGGCGACTGTCCGCAGTCTGTGCCGGAGTCTGTACCGCAAACTGTCAGCACGCAGCGGACTGGTTGATTACGCTTCGTAGATCATCCTGCGCGTCATTGCCCGTCGATGACGGGGGTCTGGCCCGTGATGACCCCCGCTTTGGCGCGGTGAAGGACTGCGCCTGAACTGCCATCGGACCGTCTCGCGTGGATTTTGGGGCGGAGCGATTCGGTCGTGATCCAGCCCGGCGCGGCAGGCCGTTGCGCGGGCGGCGTTTCCGTGCAGGGATGGCGGCATGGGAGACGCGGCGTGAAGGTTTGGAACAACGGGGCATGGCTCTTGATGCTGCCCGCTGCGGCGGTGATGGCCTTTGTCGGCGTGCTGCCCCTGATCGCGGTGTTCAACTATTCGTTGCATGACATCTTTTCACTGGCCGATGTGCATTGGGTCGGGACGGAATGGTATGAGGAGATCGTCACCTCCTCGCGTTTCCACGAAAGCCTGCTGCGGTCGCTGCTGTTCTCGGCGGTCGTGCTGTCGGTGCAGGTGCCGCTGGGCGTGGGGATTGCGCTGCTGCTGCGGCGCACGGGGCGCTGGGCGGTGCTGGTGCTGATGCTGGTCGCGCTGCCGCTGGTCGTGCCGTGGAACATGATCGGGATGATGTGGCTGGGGCTGATCGACCGGAATACCGGCTTCGTCGGAATGGCGCTGGAGGCGGCGGGGGTGGACTTCGACTGGAAGTTCACGGCGTGGCAGACGTGGCTGCTGTTGGTGGTGATGGACACGTGGCACTGGCTGGGGCTGGTGGTGATCCTTGCCTATGCGGGGCTGTCGGGGGTGTCGGGCGACTATTACCGCGCGGCGGCGATTGACGGGGCGTCGCGGCTGGCGGTGTTCCGGCATATCGAGATGCCAAAGATCGCGGGACCGATGGGGATCGTGCTGCTGCTGCGCTTTGTCGACAGTTTCATGATCTATACCGAGGCTTTCGCCATCAATGCAGGCGGGCCGGATATGGCGACCCATTTCCTTGCCATCGATCTGGGCGAAGAGATCAAGGGGTTCAGCTATGGCTCTGCCGCCGCGCGGTCGATGGTGTATTTTCTGATCGTCATCACGGTCGTCTGGGCCTTTGTTCGCCTGTCGGCGCGGAGGGAGGGATGAGGGGCCTTGTCATCCGGCTGGCGGTTTTCGCGGCGCTGGCGGTGTTCATCCTGCTGCCCTTGGCGCAGACTTTCGTCCTGAGTTTCATGAACACCCTGCCGCGTGACGGGATGGTAGAGGGTGAGTTCACGCTGCTGAACTATCGCAACATCTGGGCAGAGCCCGCGCTGCGGGAGTCGATCCTGAATTCGATGGTCTATGTGCTGTTGAATGTGGGGCTTTGCCTTGTGGCGGGGCTGCCAGCGGCCTATGCGCTGTCGCGGTACTCCTTTGTCGGGGACCGGCATTTCCTGTTCCTAATGCTGGCCTTTCGGGTGACGCCGCCGGTCGTTTTGTCGCTGCCGATTTTCATCCTGTTTGCAGAGGCGGGGTTGGTGAATACCCCGGTCGGCATCGCGCTGGTGCATTGCCTGTTCAACCTGCCCATCGCCATCTGGATTTTGGAAAGTTTCATCAGCGCCATCCCGAAGGAGTTCGATGAAACGGCCTTTATCGACGGGCAATCCTTGCCGGGGTTCATCTTGACGCGGCTGATCCCCGAAATCGCGCCGGGGATCGGGGTGGCGGCGTTCTTTTGCTTTATCTTTTCATGGGTAGAGGTGGTCTTTGCCCGCATCCTGACGGTGACCGGGGGCAAGCCCATCACAATGGCGATCAACGCGCTGTTCACCTTCCAGACGGATATCGGGCTGGTGATGGCGATGACGGTGGTGTCGCTGATCCCCGGTTTGGGAATGATCTGGTTTGTCCGCAACCACATCGCGCGGGGCTTCACCCTGCGGGCGTGACGGAACGTCCGTGGACCCTAGGGGTATTTCGGGGAATTTCCCCAGTTTGACCGCCGGAACAACCCCGCTGAATGCCAACGCTTGGCTGTATCTGGGGTGGGGCGGGACGCACCGGATGACTTTAACAATCCGGGTTTCAGGATGCGGCATCGGACCGGTTCTTAGCGGGCGTTCCGGTTCGGCGCTGTCGGGGTGGCGGCGGCCTAGCGTTCGCGCAGCGCCTCGGACCCGCGCCACAGCGGTTTTGTCAGATAGGTCAGCACGGTTTTGCCGCCGGTCTGGAATTCGACCTCGGCCTGCATGCCGGGGCGGATGGCGATGGTCTTTTGGCGGTCGGTCAGGTTGTCCTGATCCACGCGCAGGGTGACGCGGTAATGGGGCGTGTCGTCCCGGCTGCGTTCATCGCGGAAAGTGTCGGCCGAGATGAAGGTGATCGTGGCGCGCAGGGTGCCGTAGACCGTGTAATCATAGGCCGAAAGCTTGATCGTGGCCGTCTGCCCTTCGCGCAGGGCCGCGATGTCGGCGGGTTTGACCCGCGCTTCGACGAAAAGCCCGGTGTCGAGCGGGATGATTTGCAGGATTTCCTCGCCCGGGCGGACGACGCCGCCGATGGTGGTGACGGCGATGCGGTTGACGATTCCGCGCAGGGGGGCGGTCAGCGTGGTGCGGGCAAGCTGATCCTGCGACAGTTTCAGGCGCTGGCGCAGCGAGGCGAGTTCACCTTGGGTGCGGGCATATTCATCGGCCCGGTCCAGTTCCGCCTGCGTCGTGATCTCGTCCATCCGGGCGCGGGCATCGGCCAGTGCCTTCTGTGCGCGGGTCAGTTCGATTTCCGGGGCAAGGCCACGGTCGGCCATGCGGCGGACCATGTCCTCTTCCTGCGCGGCCTGATCCAGCACCGCTTGCGCGCCTGCGATGCGTGATGAAAGGTCGGTGCGGCGGGCGGTCAGCAGCGCCTGTTCCGAGGCGACAAGGTCGGGGACACGGGCGGCAAGGTCGGCGGGCGCGGCAAAGCTGTCTTGTCCGGCAAGCTCTGCCTCTAGCCGCAGGCGGCGGGTGTCGAGGGCGGCGATCTGGTCGGTCAGGTCGTCCACGGCGGCCTGATACTGGGTGGCATGCAGGCGGGCGAGGATCTGCCCTGCCTCGACCGTCTGGCCTTCGGTCACGGCCAGTTCGGCAAGGATGCCGCCTTCGAGGTTCTGGATGATCTGCGGGCGCGACGAGGGGACGATCTGGCCGGGGGCGCGGACGATCTCTTCGACCCAAGCGAAGGCCGACCACAGCAAGAACACCCCGACGGTGGCGGCGATCAGCAGAACGGTGGCCGACGGGCGCGCCGGGTTCAGGTCGCGTGGGGGATCGAAGGTCGTCATGCACCCGCCTTTGCCAGATGCGCAAGGACGGCATCGCGCGGCCCATCCACGGCAAGGCGGCCATTCTGCAAGATCAACGTGCGGGTGGTCAGGTGCAGGATCGGGATTCGGTGCGTGGCGATCACGGCGGTCCGCCCCTGCAACCACGGGCCAAGGCGCGAGATCAGCGTCGCCTCTAGCGTCTGGTCCAGCGCGGCGGTGGGTTCGTCCAGCAGCACGACGCGCGGGTCCTGCAGCCACAGCCGCGCCCAGCCGACCGATTGGCGCTGACCCACGGACAGCCCCGCCCCGCCTTCGTGCAGTTCAAGGTCCAGCCCGCGCGGGTGATTTCGGACAAAGGGGCCAAGACCCGCGAAATCCAGCGCCGCCAGAAACCGGTCGTCGTTGCGTTCAAGGTCAGTCATGCACAGGTTGTCGCGCAGCGTGCCTTCGACCAGCCGCACCTCCTGCCCCAGATAGCCTAGGTGGCGGCGCAGGTCGCGCGGGTGGATCTGGCCGATGTCGATCCCGTCAAGCTGGATGCGCCCGGCCGTCGGGTCGTGCAGCCCGGCCAGAAGCCGCAGGAAGGTGGATTTGCCTGATCCGTTCGCGCCAAGGATTGCGGCATGCTGCCCCGCCGGAATGGCCAGTGCGGCGACATCGACCGACGGCGTGGCATCGGGCGTGTAGCGAAAGGTCACGTCGCGCAGGTCAAAGCTGCCCGCCACCGTCTCGCGCCGAAGGTAGCGGCGTGCGGGGTCTTCGGTCTGTTGCGCTTCGGCTATGGCTTCCAGCCCCTGAAGGGCGGCCTTCACGTTGGACCAACGGGCGAGCATTGCCGAAAGCTGCGACAGCGGCGCGAGGGTGCGCGTGGCCAGCATCGACACGGCGATGATCGTGCCCACGGTGAAGCTGCCCGCAAAGACAAGGTAGGTGCCGATCATCGTGGCCGCGATGACGGTGGCCTGTTGCACCCCCTGCGCCCATGCCGTCAGCCATGTCGTCAGGTTGCGCTGGTCCGACGCGCGCAGGGCCGACACGGTGACGAGTTCCGCCCAAAGGCGGCGCACCCGGTCCTGCCCGCGCTGCGTGGTCAGCGTTTCATGTTCGAACACGGCCTCATACAGCAGTTTCGCCGCCCGCGTGTTGGCCCCCTGCGTGGCATGGGTCAGGGCGACCATGCGCGATTGCAGCAGGAACCCCGGCACGACCATCAGCAACCCGCCCGCGATCAGGACCCAGACGAGATTGCCGCCGATCATCGCCACAAGCGCAAGGAAGATGACGAGGAAGGGCAGGTCCGCCAGCGTGCCAATGGTCGATGCGGTGAAGAATTCGCGCACCGATCCGAAGTCGCGCATCGCGGCAAAGATCTGCGACGGGCGACGTTCGCCGGGGGCGGCCTTCATCCCCAGCAGGCGCTGCATCAGCCGTTCCTGCACCGCAAGTTCGATCCGCCGTCCCGTCGTGTCCATCAGCGCCGCCCGCGCGATACGCAGCGCGCCGTCCAGCGCGATGGCCAGCAACGCGCCGATTGTCAGCACCCAGAGCGTCGGTTCGGACTGATTGGGGATGACCCTGTCATAGATCTGCAAGGCATAAAGCGCGATGGCCGTGGCCAGCAGGTTTGCCACAAGCGATGCGGTCGCCACTTCGGCCATGGGGCGGCGGTGGTGGCGGAATTCTGACCAGAACCAGTGCGGCGCGGCGGCGGGTTCGGCGTGGCGGGATTCCACCTCGGCAAAGGGAAGCCGGACGCGCAAGAGCCAGCCGGTATGGTGCGGCGTGAAATCGGCGAGGGCAACTTCGGACTGCCGGTCCGGTGCGGACGGATCGAACAGGCGCAGGCTGTCGCCAGAGCGGTCGAGGATCAGGACGATCTGGCCCGTCGTCATCTCGGCCAAGGCGGGCAGGGCTGTCACGTCGGGCACCTGTTCCAGCGTGACGGCATAACCCGCGCGGCGGAAGGCGGCGGACAGGTGGTCCAACCCCGGTCGTTCCGGCGCCCCGCATTGGACGAGGAGGTCCGCGATGTCCGACACCAGAAGCTTGCCGCCGATGCGCGACGAGAGGGCGGCCGCAATTTCGGCCCGCGCCCGCAGCGGGGTGGGCTTGGGCGGGCCGGGGGTGACCGTTACGGCGGGCTGGACTTGCCGCGCGGGGTGCATGTCGAAGGAGATGACGCGCGGCTGCGGCGTGGTCACAGGTCGCCCCCGTCCACCAGCGCGCCCACGTCGCGGGCAAGTTCCAGTTCCGCGCGGGCGATTTCAAAGGCCAGTGCGGCCTGATCGCGTTCCAGCCGCGCGGTTGCGGCGGTCTGGGCCGTCAGGTCGGTCAGGCTGCGGCGACCCATGCGGTACTGTTCCTCGTAGAGGTCGAGGTTGTCCTTTGTCTGCCCAAGCACGGCATCGCCCTGCGCGCGGCGCGCCCGCAGCGTCGCAATGCGGCCTTCCAGTTCGGTGCGGCGGCGGTCGGCGGCGTGGCGGGCCTCGTCGATCTGGCGGGTGACAAGGTCCGGTGCGGCATCGGCGGCCGCGATGAGAGCCGGGCTGCCGGGGCCCAGCCGCACCCCGCCAAGGGTCAGGCCGGGTGTCGCACCCTGTTTGTTGATGGCGGTCGTGGCAGACAGCCCCGGCAGGTTGGCCGCGCGGGTGATCCGCGCCTCGGCCAAAGTGCGGGCGCCTTGGGCGGTGGCGGCGATAAGCGAAAGCGCCTCGTCCTGCGGGGGGGGGACGAGCGGGGGCAGACCGGTCAGGTCGGCGGGCACTTCGGCCTGCGCCAGCGCCGCAAGATCGGCTAGGGCCTGTGCGCGCAAGCGGGCATCGGCGTCGCGTGTGGCCTGCATTTCGGTCAGGGTCTGGGCGATGATCTGGTCTTCGGATCTGTCGGACAGGCCGCCCGCGATGCGCGCCAGAACGATGTCGCGCAGGGCGGTCAGGCGGGCTGTGGCGGCTTCGGCGATCTGGCCCTGTGCCCGCGCCTGTTCGGCGCTGAGATAGAGCGAAAGCCCGTCGAAGACGCGGCCATTCTGCCGCGTGGCAAGCGTGACGGCGGCGGCGTCCACCTCGGCCAGTGCGCGGTCGCGTTCCGCTTTGCGGCGGCCATGGTCCAGAAGCGGCTGGTCGATCATCAGTTGCGCCGCCAGCCCGGCGAGGCTGTCCAGCGTCAGGCTGGGTGTGATGGTGGGCCATCGGTTGCGGGCGGCGGCCTCGGCCCGCAGCCGCGCAAGGCCAAGTTCCGCAGCCTCTACCCCCGGCGCGGCAGACAGCACGGCGCGCGCCACGCGGTCATAGGTGCTGTCGGGTGGCAGGACAGAGCGTCGGGCACCCAAGTCTGCGATTACGGCAGAGGGGGTTTCGCCCTGCGGCAAAAGGTGGGTTGCGGCGGGATCATGCGGGGCGGTCCCGGTTCCGTTGGCGCGCATCGTCGGCAGGGTCACCCCGCCAAGGCAGCCGGACAGCAACAGGACGGCCAGAAGCAGTGCGGGGCCCTTACCGCGGGGGCGGTTCCCGTGCCGGTCGTCCACTATGTGTCTGCGGTCCATGGGCGCGGTTTCTGTCAGGTCACCGTCCGCGCCAGATCGTCTTCTAGCATTACGGTGGCCCCGCTGCTGCCCAGCGTGTAGATGTCATAGACCTTGCCATCCACTGTCACGTCGTTGCGGACCGAGGTTACGCCGTCGAGGGTGACGTGGTCCGTCACCTCGCCCTTGACCATCAGGGTTTTGTCCGGACCCGTCAGCGACAGGATCTGGCTTTCGCTGAGCGTCAGCCGCGCGTCGGGCGCGCGCGTCAGGTCTATCGCCGAAAGGTCAAAGGCGGCCAGACCTTCGCGCGTCAGGTCGACCGTCACCCCGGTCGCTGTATTCTTGATGAACAGCGTGTTGGCGGTGTTGCCCGCCGCATCGGCGGTGTTGATGACAAGATAGCTGCCATCCGGCACGGTCGAGAAGCGGAAGACATCCTCGCGGTTGACTGCATCGTAGCTTTCCGTCGCCGACAGGCGGGTGGCCTGACCCGTCTGGTCCACACGAAAGAAGCTGTAGATGTCGTCGGTCGCCGTGGTGGACAACCCGCGCATCCCGCCTGCGACGTCGTTCGTCCCGATCACTTCGGGCGTGGCGGGGGCGATGGTGTCGATGTCGAAGGTCGCGGTCTGTGACCGCGTATTGCCCGACAGGTCCGTTGCCGTGACGGTAAGCGCCACATCCTGCCGATCGCCGCTGGGGATTTGGGCGGGGGAGAACTGCACCGACCAGGTGCCATCTGCCGCCGCAGTCGTGAACAGCGTATGGGTGCCCAGCGTGACGCCGATGCGCGACCCGGCTTCGGCCAGACCGGACACGGGCAGCCCTGCCGCATGTTCCGAGGCGTTCAGCGTGCCGTCGACCCCCAGCCCGAGTCGCGTGCCGGCGGGGGTGAAGCTGGTCACTTCGGTATCTATGGCGACGGTCTGTGTCATCGCCGCCGACACGTTGCCCAGCCGGTCCGTCGCGGTGACCGAGATGGTGGCCGATGTGGCCGCGCCTTCGGGCAGGGCAGCGGCGGGGATGGTGATCGCCCATGTGCCCGATGCGGTAGAGGCGGCGGGGATCGTCGTCTCCCATGTCCCGATCCGCACATGGACGGTGGAGCCGGGTTCGACCGTGCCCTGTATCGGCAGGCCTGCGGCGCGTTCCGTGGCATTCAGGACCTGCGCATCCCGCGCGCCGTCATTGACGGCACCTGTCAGGTCCGGAGGGGCGAAGGTAAAGGTGCTGACCAGCGTGTCCACGTCAAAGCGGTGGGTGGCCGTGGCGCTGCGGTTTCCGGCGGTGTCGATGGAATAGGCGGTGATGACGCCCGTGCCGGTCCCCTGCCCGTCCGGCAGGGTGGCGGTCGGGATGGTGACGACCCAGCGCCCGTTCGCATCCGCCGTGACGGGTTGCAGCGCGGTGCCGTTGACACTGACATGGACGGTCGCGCCCGCTTCGGCCGTGCCGTCCAGCGTGACGCCCTGCATGCGTTCGTTGCCGCTGAGGATGTTGTCGCTGCCGACGGGGGCCGCTTCCAGCGTCAGGCCGGTTTCCAGATCGACGGTCAGGGTGCGGCGGCTTGTTGCGGTGTTGCCTGCCGTGTCGGTTGCCGTGGCGGTCAGCAGTCCGGATTGGCTGGTCGTGAAGGTGCCCGCAGGCAGGGTGACGGACCATGTCCCGTTGCTTGCCAGAGTGGCGGGCCATGTCTGACCTTGCCATGTCAGCGTGACGCTTGCCGTATTGGCCCCCATCACGCCTTGGATCGTCACCGTGCCCTGCGATTCCTCGAGGTTGATGATCCCGTCGCGGGCAATCGGGGCGGATTGAAGTGAGACCGCCGCCTCGGTGTCGATGGTCAGGACACGGGTGATGGTCGTGGGGTTGCCCGCCGCATCCGATGTGGTGGCCGTCACGGTTCGCGTATAGGTGCCGTTGGCGAAGGTTCCGGCGGCGATTTCGTGGGACCAGATGCCATCGCCATTGGCGCGCAGGGTGACGGGGGTGTCGATTCCCTCGATGCGGAGCGTGACGTTCGCCCCCGGCGTTGCCGTGCCCGACAGGACGACCGCGCGGCCGCTTTCGGACAGGTTCACGACATTGTCGCCGGCGATCGGCCCCAGCGATAGGGGCGGCGCGATGGTGTCCAGCGTCAGGCTGTCGGTGATGGTCCGGCTGTTGCCCAGACGGTCCGTGGCCGTGATAGAGACGGCGGTGCTGCGCTCGCCCCCCGTGATCTCGGTCGGCAGAAAAGTCACCGTCCAGCTGCCGTCCGCCGCGACCGTGGCGATGCGTCTGGTGCCGTCGATGGTGACGCTGACCGTGGCACCGGGCTCTGTCGTCCCCGTCAGCGTGACGCCGTCGCGGTGGTCGGCGATGTTGACCACATCCCCTGTTGCGGTGCTGCCATCCGTCACCGCGATGTCCGGCGGCGTAAGGTCGACCACCACTGTCGGGCCGTTCAGCGTGGTGGTCGTCCCGTTGCCGGTGAAGGTGGCGGTGGTGGTATATGTCCCGTCCGACGGCATGGTGGTGATCGTGGTGGACCAAGTCCCGTTCGCGCCCACCGTGGCGGTGCCCGTTTGCGTGCCGATGGTCACCGTGACGCTGTCACCCGGCCTGCCCGTCCCCGTGACGGTGACCTGCGGCGGAGAGGTGTTCGTCGTGACCGTGGCCGTGGTGCCGATGCCGTTCACCGTCCGGTCCGGCAGCGCCGTGCCGCCACCGCCCCCACTACCGCCGCCGCTACCGCCGCCGCCGCCCCCACCGCCAATCACCTGACTGGCCAGAAGACCGCCCCCCACCACCGCTGCTGCCGTGCCCGCCGTACCGGCCCCCGCCCCCGCCATCAGCAGCGGCGTGAACAGGCCCATTCCCGCAGGTTCATCGGTCCCGGCCACTGCCGCGACCAGCGGATCGCCGTCATCGAAGATCAGGTCGTCCAGCGGGCTCCACTTTTCTGCCATGCCCTGCGGGATGGCGTCAGCGATCAGCATCCCGTCGCCGGGGTCCGAGAGGAGGATTTCCGTGATCTGCCCGTCGGTCGACAGGTACAGCCTGTTTGCGACACCGGGCGGCGTGTCAAACCAGTCGGCAAGGGTCAAGGTGCGGCCATCGACCAGTTCGATCAACAGGTCCTTGCCGTTTCGGGTGTAGGTCAGGATGTCGTCTTGCGTCAGGTTCAGCGACACGCTGTCGCCAAGGCCGATCTGGACAAAACTGGACTGATCGGGGCCGCCAAGCTGGCCGTAGCCAGTGCCGCCCGCAGATGCGCGGACGGCGAAATCAATCGCCGAACTCATTACACCACTCCGCCTCAACCGCCGGAAAAGAGGACCGGCCTACCGCTCAAACATGGCCCTTTTGGCGGGCCTTACAAAAACGAATACCCCTTTTCGGCTATACGTTCCAGCACTTTTCGAACAGATATACCGATTTCCGGTTGTGTGGCCGCTAGGGATAGCGGTGTAGCCGGTCAGCGCAGCCGCTGTCCGGCCGCGTCGAAATGGAAGGTGCGGCTGTCGTCGGGGGTCAGGTGGACGGGTTCATCCACGCTGTAATCATGTTCACCGAACAGCCGAACGGTCAGCAATCCGTGGGGATCGGTGCGGACATAGACCAGCGTCTCTCCGCCCAGCTTTTCCACATGGCTGACCGTGCCGGAAAGGGTACCCCGGTCGCGCGACAGGGTCAGGTGTTCGGGCCGGATGCCCGTGGTTTCGCCCCTCTGGCCAAGGGCGGCGGATTTCAGGAAGTTCATCTGCGGGCTGCCGATGAAGCCCGCGACAAAGGTGTTGGCGGGGTTGTTGTAAAGCTCCATGGGGCTGCCGACCTGTTCCACGATCCCGGCGCGCAGGACGACGATCTTGTCGGCCAGTGTCATCGCCTCCACCTGATCATGGGTGACGTAGACCATCGTCGCACCCAGTTCGCGGTGCAGTCGCGCGATTTCGATCCGGGTCGCCACGCGCAGCGCGGCGTCGAGGTTGGAGAGCGGTTCGTCGAAGAGGAAGAGCTTGGGCGTCCGCACGATGGCGCGGCCGATGGCGACCCTCTGGCGCTGCCCGCCCGAAAGTTCGGCGGGGCGGCGGTCAAGATAGGGGTCAAGCGCCAGCATGGCGGAAGCGCGGGCGGTGGCCTTGTCGATGGCGGCCTTGGATTCCCCGGCCTGTTTCAGGGCAAGCGACATGTTGTCCCGCACCGTCAGGTGGGGGTACAGCGCGTAAGTCTGGAAGACCATGGCGATTTCGCGCTTTGCCGGGGCCTCGTCCGTGATGTCGCGGCCGTCCAGCGTGACGGTGCCTGCGGTCACATCCTCTAGCCCCGCGATCATCCGCAGCAGCGTGGATTTCCCGCAGCCAGAGGGGCCGACGAAAACGCAGAATTCGCCTTCGTTCACATGCAGGTCCACGCCTTTGATGACTTCGGTCTTGCCGAAGGACTTGGTGACTTTGGACAGTGTCAGCGCACCCATCGGCGGCCCCCTTACAGTTTGACGGGCTTGCCAGACCGGACGCTTTCGTCGGCGGCAAGGCAGATGGCGAGGGACTGGACCGCGTCTTCCATATGGCGCGTCAGGTCGATGTCTTCGGTGATGGCGCGGGCCATATAGGCCTGTTCGCGTTCGCACAGGTCCTGATGGCCGGGTTCATCGGCCATGCTCAGGTCCTCATCCGGTTGGCCCACGCGGTGGACGCGGATGGTAGAGGTTTTGGTATGCGTGTCATGGTCATCCGACCGCGCGCTTTCCGGCATGCGGATGGACACGGCGCCATTCGGGCTGACCACGTCTTTCACGAAAAAGGCGGTGTCAGACATCATGGGGCCCCACCCGGCCTCGTACCAGCCGACGGAGCCGTCGGCGAAGAGAACTTGGAAATGGCCATAGTTGTACATGTCGGGCGCGATCTCGTTCGACAGGCGCAGGCCCATCCCGCGCACCTCGACAGGTTTGGCGTCTGTGATCTGGCACATGACATCGACGTAATGGACGCCGCAATCGACGATGGGGGAGGTGGTCTGCATCAGGGTCTTATGCACCTCCCATGTCGGGCCAGAGGATTGCTGGTTCAGGTTCAGCCGGAACACATAGGGGCCGCCCAGCGCGCGCGCTTCGGAAATCAGGCGCATCCATGACGGGTGGTGGCGCAGGATATAGCCGATGACCAGCTTGCGGTTGTTCGCCTTGGCGCAATCAACCACGCGGCGGGCGTCGGCCACTGTCGTCGCAAGGGGCTTTTCCACAAAGACATGCGCGCCCTGTTCCATCGCCATGCAGGCGTAATCGGCATGGCTGTCGGAATAGGTAGAGATGTTCACAAGGTCCGGTTTCAGCCGTGTTAGAGCCGCTTTGAAGTCCGGTTCGATGGCATAGGCCGCCAGCGCGGGGTCCAGCTTCGGTTCCGACCGGTTCACCAGACCGACCAGATCGAAGGCAGGGTTGCGGTGATAGGCCAGTGCATGGCTGCGGCCCATCGTGCCAAGGCCTGCGACGAGGGTACGGATCATTTGACGGCTCCTGCGGTGATGCCGCGGATCAACTGGCGCGAGAAGATCAGGTACAGCACCAGCACCGGGACGATGGCGAGAGAGAGGGCGGACAGGACGGCGTTCCAGTTGGTGACGAACTGGCCGATAAAGACCTGTGACCCAAGCGTGATGGTCTTGGTCTCTTCGCTTGGGGCGAGGATCAGGGGGAACCACAGGTCGTTCCAGATCGGGATCATGGTGAAGACGGCGACCGTGGCCATGGCGGGCCGGACCAGCGGCAGGACGAGGGTGAAGAAGATGCGGTATTCCGACAGCCCGTCTATCCGCCCCGCATTCTTTAG
>JBDKFE010000017.1:0-46424 GCA_039798885.1 Pseudomonadota bacterium
GGCATCCCCTCCACCTGTTCCGCATCCGGGGGCGCGGCTTCTACCCAGACGGGCGAGGCTTGGAACCGGCCCGGAAAATCCTGCAACAGATAGAAGGTCCGCGTCAGCACATGGTCCTGCGGCACGGGTTCCAGCGGTGGGATCGACAGCCCCGCCGCGATCCGCTGCAGATGCTGCGCCTCGGGCGTCACGCCCCCGGCCCCCGCCACATCCGCATCCCGCGTGTCGAACAGGATCATCCCCCCCGTCCGCAGGAAATCGTTCAGCTTCCGCAGCGCCGCAGCCGACGGCAACGGCTGATCCGCGGTGACTGGCCAGTACAGAAACGGAAAGAACGCCAACTCGTCCCGCTCGATATCCACGCCCACAGGGGCCTCAGGCTCGATCGAGGTCCGCTCCCACAGCCGCTCGCCCAACCCCCGCAAACCTGCCTCGGCCACCTGATCGACCTGCGCGTTCCCGGTCAGCACATGGCCCAGAACCACCGCCGTCGTCGCCTCCAGCGCCAGCGCCTCTTCTTGCGGCTCCAGCGGCACCTCCACAACGCCGGGTGCCACCTCCTGCGCCCGCAGCTCGCCGCCACCCAGCGCCAGCGCGGCGACCAGCAGCGCCGCCGCACCCGCCCCGCGCGACAGCGCCAGCCGCCCCGAAATCCACAGCGCCGCCAGCACATCCAGCATAAGCGCCAGCAGCGCCGCCGTCAGGAACCAGCCCTTCAACGCCCGCTCGGGCACCGCCTCTATCCCCGCGACCACCGTCCCTGCGGGCCAGACCACCGGCTCTACCACCGTCTCGGCCCCCACCGCGTTCAGCGCCACGCGCCGCTCGTCCCCGGCATAAAGCCCCGGTCGCAGCGCAGGCCCCGGACCAGAGGCCAGCGCCCCCGCCAAATCAGCCCCTTCAACGCCTGCCGCTTCGCCTGCATCGGCCTCCACGCCATAAGCGTCCAGCAGCACCTCGGGCACCCAAGTCCGCCCCTCTAGATCGGCCGCCGCCGGCACCCCCGCCCGCGTGGACACCGCCAACCGCTCCAGCATCTGCACGAAGAGGCCCGACAGCGGCAGGTTCGACCAATCCGCATTGGCCGTCACATGGACAAGCACCACCTGCCCCTGCCCCACCTCCTTGCGCGTGACCAAAGGCGTGCCATCCTCCAGCGCCGCAATCGTCCGCTCGGCCAGATCGGGGTCCGGCTGCGCCAAGACCTGCGATGTGACCTGCACCTCCTCCGGCACCGACAGCCCGTGAAACGGCGACCCCTCGGGGAACGGTGCCAGCGTCTTCGGCTCCCCCCAACTCATCGCGCCACCGACCGTCCGGCCCCCCTCGCGCAGCCGCACGGGCATCAGCGGGTCCTCCGACAGGCGCGACACTTCCGACGCCGCAAGCGCAGGCCCCGCAAAGCGCAAAAGCAAGCCGCCCTCATCCAGCCAGCCCAGCACGGCGTCCTGCTCCTCCTGCGTCAGCACCGCCACATCGGCCAGCACCACGACATCCGGGTTGGCAGGCAGCACATCCACCAGCGACCCGTCGATCAATTCCGCCACAGGCTCTAGCGCCTGCCGCAGATAATGGGTGGGCGACAGAAGTTGCAGCCCTTCCTCCTCTGTCCCGCCAATCAGCGCAACCTTGCGCCGCTTCAGGCTGTCATCCGCCAAGGACACCGCCCCCGCCGACCGTATCCCCGCCATTTCGAACCGCGTGATCCGGTTGCGCAATTCGGGCGGCAGCGCCAGTTCCGCCTCTGCCCGCGCCTCTGCCGCGCCGAAGTCCAACACCACCCGCGCCAGATCGCGCTCGATCCCCGCCGGGTCCGGCCCCCGCGCCACGACCTCTAGCGACAGCGCATCCGCCGCAGGCACCCGGCTCGCCGCAACCGTCACCGTCCCGTCCGCAAAGACCGCCGGATGCAGCGCCAGCACCGGGCGCGGACTTTGGAAAACCGTCACCTGACCCGCATCCTCTAGCGCGTCGAACAGCCCCTCTTGCCCCTCATGCGCCAACCCGTCCGACAGCCAGTAGGTGTCAAACGACCCGTTCAGCACCCCGGCCCAACCCACCATATCCCCCGGCAACCATGGCTGCGGCTGCAAAGCCGCGATCCGCCCTGTCCACGCCTCTGCCGTCTGGAACACCGGCGCTTCCGGCGCATCGGTCAGCCGCACCACCGCCACCGTCCGCCCGTCCCGCCCGGCCTCTTGCGCCAAGGCCACCGCCCGCTCCACCCGGCGCGGCCAATCGCGCGCATCGGCCCAGCCACCATCCATGACGATCAGCAAAGGCCCCGTCCCGGCCTCGCGCTGCACGGGGTTCAGCACCGGCCCTGCAAAACCCGCAATCACCGCCGCCACCGCCAGCATCCGCAGCAGCAGCAGCCACCACGGCGTCCGATCCGTCTCGTTATCCTCGTCCTTCAGGCCCAGCAGCAGCGCCACCCCCGGAAACCGCCGTCGGACGGGCGCAGGCGGCACCGCCCGCAGCAGCAGCCACAGGATCGGCAAAGCCACCAACCCCCACAGCAGCAAGGGCGCGGTAAACCCGATGGGCCCGACCATGAACATCAGCGGCCCCCCTCCAACGCCCGATAAAGCCACAGCAGCGCAGGCTGCGCCGCCTCGCCCGTGTGGTGGCAAGTGTAATGCCACCCCACCGCCCGCGCGAGCGTGGCCAGCCTGTCCTTCCGCTCTGCCAGCCGCGCCAGATAGCGCGCGCGCAGATCACCCGCCCGCAGCGTTTCATGCCGGACCGTGCCGCCCATGGATTCAAAGATCGTCCGCCCGTCGAAGGGAAACTCCTCCTCCGCCGGGTCCAGCACCTGCACAAGCACCCCGCGCGCGCCCCGGTCCGAGGCACGGCCCAAAGCCGCCTCTACCCCGGCGATATCGCCCATGAAATCCGACAGGAACACCGCACGCCCATGGCTTGCGATCCCCTCGGCCTCCGGCACGCCGTAATCGCCCACATCCTCGGTCAGCCCGTTCAGCAGGCGCAGCAACTGCCCCCGCCCCGGTCGCGGCGGCACGCCACCGCCCGCCAGACCAACCCGCTCTCCGCCGCGCAGCAGCAGCACCGCCACCGCCATCGCCAAAAGCCGCGCCCGGTCGCCCTTGCTCACCCGGCCTTTCGCGCCCGAAAACGCCATCGACCGCGCCGGATCGACCCACAGCGTCACCGACTGCGCCGCCTGCCATTCCCGTTCCCGCACATAGGTCGCATCCGACCGCGCCGACCGCCGCCAGTCGATCATCCGGGCAGGATCACCCGCATGCGTGGGCCGATACTGCCAGAACTCGTCCCCCTGCCCCGCCCGCCTGCGCCCATGCTCGCCCAGCATGATGGTGGACGCCAGCAACTCCGCCTCCGCCAGCAGGGGCGGCAGCGACGCGCCCAGCGTTTCCGCCCGCGTGCGAAGATCGGCCCCCTCTGTCACGCCGCCGCCTCAAGCCCCAGCCTGCGCTGCACCGTCCGGTCGATGATCCCCGCCAGACTTTCCCCCCGCGCCCGCGCGGCAAAGCTCAGCGCCATCCGATGCGTCAGCACGGGCCGCGCCATCGCCGCCACATCCGCCACCGAAGGCGCCAGCCGCCCGTCCAGCAGCGCCCGCGCCCGCACCGTCAGCATCAGCGCCTGCGCCGCCCGCGGCCCCGGACCCCAGCTTAGGCTATCCGCCAAGTCCCGCCCCTCCGGCTCGCCGGGCCGACACCCGCGCACAAGGTCCAGAATGGCCTCCACCACCTGATCCCCGACCGGCATCCGCCGCAACACGCCCTGCGCGGCGATCAACTCTTCGGCGGTAAAGACCTGATGCGCCTCTGCCTCCTCTGCCCCGGTCGTGGCGATCAGGATGTCCCGCTCTGTCGCCCGGTCGGGATAGTCCACATCCACCTGCACGAGAAAGCGGTCCAACTGCGCCTCGGGCAGGGGATAGGTCCCCTCCTGCTCGATCGGGTTCTGCGTCGCGAGAACGTGGAAAGGCCGCCCCAAGGGCCGATGCTGCCCTGCGATCGTCACCTCCCGCTCCTGCATCGCCTGCAACAGCGCCGATTGCGTGCGCGGCGAGGCGCGGTTGATCTCATCCGCCATCAGCAACTGGCAGAAGACCGGCCCCTCGATAAACCGGAACGCCCGGCTTCCATCCGCCGCCGTCTCCAGCACCTCGGACCCCAGAATGTCGGCTGGCATCAGGTCCGGCGTGAACTGGATGCGGTTCCCGTTCAGCCCCATCACCGTGGACAGCGTATCCACCAGCCGGGTCTTGCCCAGCCCCGGCAACCCCACCAGCAGCGCATGCCCCCCGCACAGCATCGACGCCAGAACCAGATCGACCACCCGCTCTTGCCCGATGAACCGCCGGTTGATCGACGCCTTGGCCGACCCCAGCCGCGCCCCCAATGCTTCGATCCGGGCAACGAGTTCGGGTCCATCGGCCATGACAATGCTCCTTCCGGGGTTATATGGTCGCATTAGACCCAACTAACCCGCGCGGCACAAATGACAAAAAATTCCGGGGCACAAATGATCGTGAAACCTTCGGCGGACGGCCTCGCCGCTTCGGCCCTCGCTGCGTCTTCGGGCAAGGGGCTGCCGCCCGTCCACCTGTGGAACCCGCCCTTCTGTGGCGACATCGACATGCGTATCGCCCGCGACGGGACGTGGTTCTATCAGGGCACCCCGATTGGCCGCGCGCCCTTGGTAAAACTCTTCTCCGGCATCCTGAAAAAGGAAGGCGACCGCTACTTCCTCGTCACGCCCGTCGAAAAGGTCGGCATCGCCGTCGATGACGCCCCCTTCGTCGCCGTCGATTTCGATGTGGCACAGGCAGGCCCAGACCAGACCCTCACCTTTACCACGCAGGTGGGCGACAGCGTCCCCCTCGACGCCGACCACGCCCTGCGGGTCGACCGCGACCCCGCCACCGGCGAACCCGCCCCCTACATCCACATCCGCGCCGGGCTCGAGGCGCTGATCGACCGCAAATCCTTCTACCGCCTCGTCGATCTGTGCAGACACGAACAATTTCAGGGAAAGGACTGGTTTGGTATCCGGTCATCGGGCAGGTTCTTCCCGATGATTCCCTCGGAAGACCTTCCCTGAATGCCCCGTTTCGCCGCGAATGTGACGATGCTCTTCACCGAAGTGCCCATGCTCGCGCGCCCCGATCTGGCGCGCGAAGCCGGGTTTGACGGGGTCGAGGTGCTCTTTCCCTATGACCATCCCGCAAAAGACTGGCAGGCCGCGCTGGCCGGCATGCCGCTTGCGCTGATCAACACCCATCCCGGCGACTGGGCCGCTGGCGACCGTGGCCACGCCGCCGTCCCGGGGATGGAGGAAACCTTCCGCGCCTCGTTCCTGCGCGCCGCCGACCTTGCCGCGCGACTGGGCGCGGGCCGCCTGCATGTGATGGCAGGCGTCGCCAAGGGCGAACAGGCCGAAGCGACCTATCGCGACAACCTCGCTTGGGCCGCCGCACAGGCCCCCGATTTGACACTGACCATCGAACCGCTGAACCCCGACGACATGCCGGGCTACTTCCTCAACGATTTCGATCAGGCCGCCCGGATCGTGGACGACCTTGCGCTGCCCCAACTCGGCATCCAATTCGACCTTTGGCACGCCGCCCGCATCCATGGCGATCCCGATGCCGTCTGGGCGCGGCACAAGGCGCGCGTCAACCATATCCAGATCGCAGGCTTCCCCAGCCGCAACGAACCCGGCGGCGGCGGCTTCGACCTGACGGGCCTCTGCGCCGAACTCGATTCGGGCGATTACACGGGCTTCGTCTCCGCCGAATACCTGCCCGCCCGCGCCACGGTCCATGGACTCATGTGGCTCGCCGCGCTCAAGGGGCGGGCGCGGCTGATCGGGGCGTGATCCCCGCCACCCCTTGCCCCCCGCGCCCTGTCCGCTAAAATGGCGGCGCTTCAAGGAAAGGTTGCCCAAATGCCCATCGACGCCCCCGAAACCGAAGTCGTCACCCACTGGAAAGTGGCCTGCGACGGGGGCGAAGGCGCGCTCGGCCATCCGCGCGTCTGGCTGACCATTCCCCACGACACGGGCTGGGTCGAATGCGGCTATTGCGACAAGCGCTACGTCATCGACCGCGACCACGCCCACGACGACCACTGACGCAGAAATTTCTGGCGAAATTTCTTGCCCCCGATCCTTCTCGCGAAGGATCGCCCCAAACTCTGCGCTGATTTTTCGCCAGAAAAATCGCCCCCAAGAATTTTCGCCAGAAAATTCTTGCCCCCGCTTGACGCCGCCCCCCGCCCCGGTGCAGCCTGCGCCTATGCTGAACCGTATCGCCACCGCCTCGTATTATTTTACCGACGCTACATAGGCGGCCGGTCAGCGTTTCTCACACAAACCAGACCAGATAGGCCGCCCCTGCGGGTGGTCGGTCAAACTCTCTCGCAGCGGCGGCGGGAGATGACAGAATGAAAACCGAAATCCGCCCAGAAGTCCGCCCCGAAATCCGCCCCGAAATCCGGCTCGCCACCCCCGACGACCTGCCCACGCTCCACCCCATGTCGCAGCGCCTCGCCGCACATCTGGGCGACACGCCCCGCACCATCGAAACCCTCCACCGCGACGCCTTCATCCTGCCCGGCACCCGCGCCCTCGTCGCCCGCGCGGGCACACAGACCGTGGGCTACCTCCTCATGCGCCTGACCCGCGACCCCATCACCTGGGCCTCGGGATATGAGATCACGGACCTCTTCGTCACCGCCCCGCACCGCAACCGCGGCATCGGCCGCCGCCTCATCGGCGCCGCCCGCCTTCTGGCCGAAGCAGAGGGTCGCGCCACCCTCACCATCACGCCCACCATGGCCGCCCTCACCGCAAACCTCGGCGCGGCCCGTGCCCTGCCCCTCGCTCTGGCCTGAGGGGACCGATCATGCCATACCACCCCCAAGGCACAGCACGGAGGACGACATGGGCGCTGCGACGGGCTTCGGCAAAGGCTGCCACCTGCACCTGATCGACGGATCAGCCTATATCTTCCGCGCCTACCACGCGCTGCCGCCCCTGACCCGGAAATCCGACGGCCTGCCCATCGGCGCGGTCGCGGGCTTTTGCAACATCCTCTTCCGCTATCTGGAAGGGAACAAAGGCCCCGATGCCCCCAACGGCGCGCCAACCCATGTCGCCGTCATCTTCGACCACTCGTCCGACACCTTCCGCAACGCCATCTACCCGCTCTACAAGGCCAACCGCCCCGACCTGCCCGAAGATCTGCGCCCGCAATTCCCCCTGACGCGCGACGCCACCCGCGCCTTCAACATCGCCTGCATCGAAACCGAAGGGTACGAGGCCGACGACATCATCGCCACCCTCGCCCGACAAGCGACCGAGGCGGGCGGCGACGTCACCATCATCTCCTCTGACAAGGACCTGATGCAGCTGGTGGGTCCCGGCGTGATGATGTTCGACCCGATGAAGACCCGCGCCATCGGCCCCGATGAGGTGGTCGAAAAATTCGGCGTCCCCCCGAACCGCGTCGTGGACGTCCAATCCCTCGCCGGGGACTCTGTCGACAACGTCCCCGGCGCGCCCGGCATCGGCATCAAGACCGCAGCCCTGCTGATTCAGGAATATGGCGACCTCGACACCCTCCTCGCCCGCGCGCATGAGATCAAGCAGCCCAAGCGCCGCGAAGCCCTGATCGAAAACGCCGACCAAATCCGCATCTCGCGCCAACTTGTCCAACTCAAGGCCGACACACCCCTCGACGTCACCCTTGATGATCTCGAAGTCCGCCACCCGGACCCTGACGCGATCATGGATTTCCTCAACCGCATGGAATTCCGCACCCTCACCCGCCGCGTTGCCGACAGCCTGAAGATCACACCCCCCGCCCCCCTGCCCGACGGCAAAGGGACCGAGGTCAACCACCCCGAAGCGCCCGCCCCCGACCGCCTTCCCTTCGACCACGCCGCCTATGAGGCGGTCACCACCGAAGACGCCCTTCACGCCTGGATCGCCGCCATCCGCGACCATGGCACCGTGGCCGTGGACACCGAAACCACCTCGCTTGACGAAATGCGCGCCGACCTCGTCGGCATCTCGCTCTCCGTCACCGCAGGAAAGGCGGCCTATATCCCGCTTAGCCACCGATCCGGCACCGATGATCTTTTCGGTACCTCGCAACTTGCCCCCGGCCAATTGCCCATTGGCACCGTGCTGGCCGCCCTCAAACCCGTTCTGGAAGACCCCGCGATCCTGAAGATCGGCCAGAACATGAAATACGACTGGAAGATCTTCGCCCGGAACGGCATCCGCATCACCCCCTTCGACGACACGATGCTCATGTCCTCCGCCCTCCATGCGGGCCTCAACTCCCACGGCATGGACGCGCTGTCCGAAACCCACTTGGGCCACGTCCCGATCCCGATCAAATCCCTTCTCGGCACCGGGAAATCCGCCATCACCTTCGACCGCGTCGCCATCCCCGATGCCGTGAAATACGCCGCCGAAGACGCCGACATCACGCTGCGCCTTTGGCAGCATTTCAAACCCCAACTCCACCGCGCGCAGGTGACGACCGTCTACGAAACCCTCGAACGCCCCCTCGTCCCCGTGCTGGCCGAGATGGAAATGGCGGGTGTGCAGGTGGACCGCGACACCCTCTCGCGCATGTCCAACGCCTTCGCGCAAAAGATGGCGGGGTTAGAGGCCGAGATTCAGGAACTCGCGGGCGAACCCTTCAACGTGGGCTCGCCCAAACAACTAGGCGAAATTCTCTTCGACCGGATGCAGGTCCCCGGCGGCGAAAAGGGCAAGACCGGGGCCTATGCCACCGGGGCCGACATCCTCGAAGACATCACGACGCTGGAAGACACGCACCCACAGGCGGCAAAACTGGCGGCGCTCGTCCTCGATTGGCGGCAGATTTCCAAACTCAAATCCACCTATACCGACGCGCTGCAAGACCATATCCACCCCGAAACAGGCCGCGTCCACACCTCCTATTCCATCACCGGGGCGGTGACGGGTCGCCTCTCCTCCACCGACCCGAACCTGCAGAACATCCCCGTCCGCACCGAGGAAGGCCGCCGCATCCGCGAAGCCTTTGTCGCGCCCAAGGGCAAACTGCTCGTCTCGCTCGACTATTCCCAGATCGAGTTGCGCATCCTCGCCCATATCGCCGACATTCCCGAACTGCAAAAGGCCTTTCGCGATGGGCTGGACATCCACGCCCTCACCGCGTCCGAGATGTTCAACGTCCCCCTCGACCAGATGACCTCAGACATCCGCCGTCAGGCCAAGGCCATCAACTTCGGCGTGATCTACGGCATCTCGGGCTTCGGCCTGGCCCGCAACCTCCGCATCCCCCGGGCCGAGGCGCAGGGGTTCATCGACCGCTACTTCCAGCGCTTCCCCGGCATCAAGGGCTACATGGACGCCACCGTGAAAGAGGCGCAGGCGCGGGGCTTCGTCACCACCCTCTTCGGGCGCAAAATCCATACGCCCGAAATCAATGCCAAAGGCCCGACCGCAGGCTTCGCCAAACGCGCCGCGATCAACGCCCCGATCCAAGGCACTGCCGCCGACGTCATCCGCCGCGCCATGATCCGCATGCCCGCCGCCATCGCGGACCTGCCCGCCCGGATGCTGCTGCAAGTCCATGACGAACTGCTGTTCGAGGTGGACGAAGACGCCGCCGCCACCCTCGCCGCCCGCGCGAAAGAGGTGATGGAAGCCGCCGCCCACCCCGCCGTCCACTTCAAGGTCCCGCTGATCGTCGAGGCCGGGCAGGGCCGCACCTGGGCCGAGGCACATTAAGCGCAACCCCGCCCCGGACCTGATCCGGGGCTGCGCTTGAACCGGGAACGACGCCCGATCATCGCACCAAGGCGCAGCGACAGTTTCATCGCCCATGCCCCAAAGGCACGGGCCGCCGACCTGCTGCCACGCTACCCCCAAGGTAAACACACCGCGCCCCCGCCACGCCGGAAAAGGGGGCCGGGGACATAGGGACGCCCCCAACCCCTGAATAAACCCTTCCCAAACCGCCCGCCGCGTGCTGACACATTGCGGTACACTTTCCGGCACAGAATGCGGACCCGCCATGCCAGCCGAAAACGCCCCCCTTCTGACCATCCGCTCGCGGTCCGACCTGCGCGCATGGCTCGCGGAAAATCACGCCACCCATGGCTCCCTCTGGCTCGCCACCTATAAGAAACACCACCCCGACTACCTCGCCTACGAACCGATGGTGGAAGAACTCCTCTGCTGGGGCTGGATCGACAGCGTCACCCGCGCCCTCGACGCGGACCGTTCCATGCAGTTGATTTCACGCAGAAATCCCAAATCCGCATGGTCCGCCATCAACAAGGCCCATGTCGATCGCGCCCGTGCCTCGGGTGCCATGACCCCGGCCGGCGAAGCCCTCGTCACCATCGCCCAGACCAACGGCATGTGGTCCTTCCTCGACGATGTCGAACGCCTCGAAACCCCGCCCGACCTCGCGCAAGCCCTTGAAACCACGGGCACAACCGACTTCTGGACCGCCCTGCCCCGCTCTGTAAAGCGCGGCACGCTGGAATGGCTGAAAACCGCCAAGTCCCCGGAAACACGGCAAAAAAGACTGGACGACATCACCGGATCAGCCCGGCAGAACCTCCGCCCCAGCCCCTTCCGACGCTAGCCGTCCCGCTCCACCCGGACCTGAAAGCAATTGTTCCGCGCCGACCGCACATGAACGAATTCCACCCCCGGCATCCCCAGCAGCTCCGCCGCCCGCGCCACGATCCGCCCCGTCGCAATCACCCCGCCCGTGCCATAGACGATCCGCTCATCCGCCCCGTAGCCCCGCACGATATAGTCAGAAGAGGCAAGGATTTCAGGCACTTCCGCCCCACCCCCCGCCGCGCAGGCATCGGCGCACAGGAAGATCGGCCCCGTCTCCGCATAGGGCTGCACCGCCCCGAAAGGCCGATGCGCCAGCACCAGCATCCCCGCCCCCTCCGGGATCATCCGCAGACAATGCCGACAGGGGTTCCCCCCGCCATCCGACACCCGCCGCTCTGGCAAAAGCCCATAGGAATCAACGCCCCCCGCCTGATAGGCACGGACCGTTTCCGTCGGTATCGGAACAAATCGCAGCATCGGAACCCCCCTGTTCAGGCCCCCACCCTGCCGCCTTTGCAGCCCCCGCGCGACCCGATCCTTGCGCTTTCAGTCCCGCGCCAGCATCCGCCCCAAGGGCGCCCCGCCCACGATATGCAGGTGATAATGCGGCACTTCCTGCCCCCCATGCCCCCCGGCATTGGTGATCCCCCGATACCCCGCCCCGCCATCGCCAAGGCTCACCCCCAGCATCGCGCAGACGCTCGCCGCCGTGCGGTGGAAATCGACGATCTCGGCATCCGACGCCTCGGCGCAGAAATGATCGAAAGTGACATAGGGCCCCTTCGGAATCACCAGCACATGATGCGGTGCCTGCGGGTTGATGTCGTGAAAGGCCAAGGTGTGATCAGTCTCGATCAGCGTCTTGTTGGGGATTTCCCCGCGCAGGATGCGGGCGAAGATGTTGGTCGGGTCGTAGCTGTGGGCCATGTCTGTCAATCCACGAAAAGATGTCCGGTCGACGCAATCTCGCGCGCCGTTTCCACCGGAATATCAAGGAACTCTGCCAGAGGCACGGTGTTTTCATCCACGCTCGCCGCCTGACGGATGCGATGGAAACCGGGGAAGTTGGCATCCCGGATCCGGTCGCTTTCGAACTTCACATCATAGCGGATCGTGGGCAGCAGCCGGTCGATCGTCTCGCGCGGGGTCTTGTCCCCGGCCAGCCCCACGCGCCGCGCATGGCCGATCAGGTAGTCGTCCGAAAAATCGCACTCGATTTCCAGCAGACGCACGACAGCCTTGTCGTTGTAAAAATCCTGCATCAGGTCCACATTCGCCGGATCGATGCAGAACAGCAGCCGATCCGTCTGCCAAGTATCGAATAGCATCCGCACCAGCGCCCGCCTGTGCCGCGTCCGCTTCTCCAGCGTCGTCTGGATGCCGCCAAGGTCCGGCAGCGGCGTCGACGCCTCGTTGAACAGGTAATCCACAGCGGGCAGGTTCGTCACGTCCCGGACGCGATCCACCAGCCGCTTGGCGACGTGCCACTTCTTGCAAGTCACCATCATCAGCGTCCGTTCCCGACCAAGCGACGATTCCCGTTCCCAGAATCGCGGCGCAAACCGCCGCCCGACCCGCCCCCGCCCGGTCAGGAATCGGAACAGACTCCGCCCTTCGTTGGAAATGCTGAACCGAACCCCCGTCGCGGAATAAAGCTTCCCCAACCGCTCCTTCAGGTCTTTCGCATCGGCCGAGATCTTGCGCGCGAACAGATAATCCTGCGACAGCAGCAGGTCATAGTGGTCGTTGTAGAAAGTCACCGGCATCCCGTAATCGGTGAACATCAGGAAGGTCAGCGTCCGCGACCGGATTTCCGCTTCCGGCACCAGATGGCGCACCAGCGTCTGGAAGAACGTCTCGTCCGGGATCCACGTCGTGCGGAAAAACCGCATCACGTCCCGCCGCGCGTCGCAGAAGTCCAGCACCTGCTCCACCGTGCGCCGCCGCAGGCACCACCACTGGCTGCCAATCTGCATCTGCAGGTCCGCCGGAACCGACCGCGCAAGGCCCAGCTTCTGCTGCACCTGCATCGACCCGTAGAACAACGCCTTCTGCGTCCGTTCGTTGAACCAGTGCCGATAGATCAGCCGCTCTTCCTTGATCCCGGTCTTGATCCAGTCCGACGTGAAAAAGTCAAAACTTTCGATGTAGTCAATCTCTTCCCGGTCAAGGAAGGCATGCGCGAACTCTGCCGATTTGATCGGCATGCAATCCCCCGAAAGCATGTAGAAATGCGTCGCATAGGGAAAGGCATCCACCGCCGCCCGCACAGCCAGAAGCGTGGCCTCCACAAGGCTCCACTCGCCCCATCCACACCGGATGCGCCTGCGCGCAAAGGTGACGGATGGATTGTCGCTCAAGCTCTTTCGGATCTTCTCGAACGCCTCGCGCGGGGCACGGGCATCGAAATGGATGGACACGAAGTCGCCCACCGCCGTCAGGCGCTGCGCCTGCGCGATGAGTCCATCGGGGTCCTTGTGGCAAAGGAGGATGTAGGCAATCTTGGCCATCGGACCCTGAACTTGTACGGTGCGCTAAGTGTCACTGACTGGACAAATAACGTCAACGGTCATTGAATAGACAGACTTTCTTTGCTTTTTTATATCCAAACGGCCAAGGGCACGTCAGATGGCCCGGTTCTGGAGGCAGTGTCAGTATGGGTTTCCCCGGTACTTGGATGACCGAAAGCGAAAGCGTCGTATACCGCGTGGTGCCGAAATGCGCCTGCTCGTCCATCGGCCAGATCATGTTCTATTCCGACCATGGCCGCTTTTTCGACGGTGACATCCACGATTCCACCAAGGGCCTGCACAAATGGGCGCAGGAGGACAGCCAGCCCCTGATCGAGGCGAACGTAAAGACGCACAAGTCCTTTGCCTTCACCTGCGTCCGCAATCCCTATACCCGCATCCTCTCTTCCTTCTTCGACAAGATCTGCGGCATCCAGCGGAACGGCAAACGCTATCGCGGCAACCTCGTGCCCATGCTGATCCAGAAATACGGCATCGAAGTGGGCGGCGACGACGGCAAGCAGGACTTCGATCAGGTTGCCTCGTTCCGCCGCTTCCTCCTCTTCGCCCGCGACACCATCCGCTTCCGCAAACCGATGGAGCCGGACATCCACTGGTCCGCCATGTCGGGCCACATCTCGACCTTCATCGTGAACGGCGGCCGCTACGACCACATCTTCTTCACCGAGAAATTCGATGACGGCATGCAGGTCGTGCTCGACAACATCAAGACCAAGCACCAGATCAACCTCAAGAAAATCCCGAAGTTCAACGAAAGCGAAGGCCACGGCCCCAAGCGCCTGCACCCGGTCGAAGATTACTTCGACGACCTCTCGCGCCACCTGATGTGGGAAATCTACAAGCGCGATTTCCAACTCTTCAAATACGACTTCGACAACCCTGCCAACAAGATGCCCAAGGGCGAGGTCGACTTGGACGAAGTCCACGCCAAACTCGGCGACTAAGGCACCCCTGCCCCCCGGGTGGGTCCCCAGACCCTCCCAACGGTATCTGGACCCAAACGAAGCACGCCGTTTTCATCTCGGCCCCAAATACCCACAGGGGGTGAGGCCCGGCACGGGCCGAGGGGGCGCGTGCGCCCCCTCACGGCAGAGCCGAAGCGCGGCACGCGCGCAGGCGACAGGAAAGGATTGCGGGCGGAACGCCCGCGCCGTCAGATCAGCCCTTCCTTGCGGAACAGCGCCTTCAGGTCCGTCTCGGGCCGCGCGCCGAAATGGCTGATGACTTCCGCCGCCGCGACGCAGCCCATCCGGCCACAGGTCGCCAAGGCCTGCCCCGTCGCCAGCCCATAAAGGAACCCAGCCGCGAACTGGTCGCCCGCCCCGGTCGCATCGACGGGCACCACGCGGTTCACCGGCACCGTCGCCGTCTCGTCCCCGCGCACCAGAATGACCTCTTCCCCAGACCGGGTGCAGACCACCACGCCCGCATCCGCCGCCGCCTGTTCCAGCGCGCTCGACAGATCGGTCTGATACAGAGAGGACCACTCATGCTCGTTCCCGATCACATAGTCCAACTCCTTCACCAGCCGCCGGAAATCGTCGCGGTGGCGATCCACGCAGAACGGGTCCGACAGCGCGATCCCGGCCTTGCCCCCGGCATCGCGGCACAGCTTTGCCGCCCGTTCAAAGGCCTGCTTCCCCTTCGGCTTGTCGTAAAGATAGCCTTCAAGGAACAGCAGAACCGCCTCCCCCGCCACGGCATCCGACACATCCTCGGGTCCCAGTTCGGACGAAATCCCCAGATAGGTGTTCATCGACCGCTCTCCATCGGGCGAGACGAAGATCATCGACCGCGACGTCGGCAACTCTCCCCCCGCCACGGGCGGGTTCGGAAAGGCCGTCCCGCTTTCGGCCATGGACCCGGCATAGAACCGCCCCAGCGCATCGTCATGCACCCGCCCGATAAAGGCCGTCCGCAGCCCAAGGTTGCCCAGTCCCGCGATGGTGTTCGCCACCGACCCGCCGGGGGCCTGCACCCGGTCCTTCATCGCGGCATAAAGCAACTCGCCCCGCTCGCGTTCGACCAGTTGCATGATGCCCTTCTCGATCCCCATCATCTCGATGAAGCTGTCATCGGCTTGGTTGAACACATCGACGATGGCATTGCCGATGCCGACGACGTCATAGGTCTTCATTCGGTCTTTTCCTCATACAGACAAAGGTCGCGGATCGGGCAGATGCCGCATTTGGGTTTGCGCGCCACGCAGATATAGCGGCCGTGCAAGATCAGCCAGTGATGCGCGTGAAGCTGGAATTCGGCGGGCACATTGTCCTCGATCGCCCGCTCCACCGCCGCCTCGTCCTTCCCCGGCGCGATGCCGGTGCGGTTGCCGACGCGGAAGATATGCGTGTCCACCGCCTGCGCGGGCTGGCGGAACCACATGTTCAGCACCACATTCGCCGTCTTGCGCCCCACCCCCGGCAGCGATTGCAGCGCGGCGCGGGACGAGGGTACATCGCCCCCGAAATCATCGATCAGGATGCGGCACAGCTTGATGACGTTCTTGGCCTTGTTGCGGAACAGCCCGATCGTCTTGATATGCTCGATCAGCCCGTCCTCGCCCAAGGCAAGCATCTTCGCGGGCGTATCGGCCAGCGCAAACAGCTTCCGCGTCGCCTTGTTCACCCCCACATCGGTGGCCTGCGCCGACAGCGCCACGGCGACCAGCAGGGTGAAGGCGTTCACATGCTCCAATTCCCCCTTCGGCTCCGCCTCCAGCGCGTGGAAGCGGGTGAAGATCTCCTTCATCGGGGCATAGGCAAGCTGTTTGACCATGCGAACGCCTTAAGCGACCAGCCCAAACCGGGCAAGGCGGATCAAGCAGAATCCGGGTCGCCTGTGGCCGCCCGCGCCCATAGATTGTCGGGCAGGAAGATGCCTCAGGACCCGCCATGACCGACCAGACCCCCGGCTACCACTACGCCGTCATCGCCCGCGCCCTAAAGGTGATCGACGAAGGCGGCCCCGCCCTGACGCTCGACGATCTCGCCGCCCGCATGGATATGTCGCCCGCGCATTTCCAGCGCACCTTCTCGCAATGGGTCGGCATCTCGCCCAAGCGGTATCAGCAATACCTCACGCTCGACCACGCGCGGCGGATGCTGGCCGACCGCTTCACCACGTTGGAAACCGCGCTTTCCACGGGACTGTCGGGCACGGGTCGCCTGCATGACCTGTTTCTGACATGGGAAGCCATGACCCCCGGCGACTATGCGCGCGGGGGCGAGGGGCTGACCATCCGCTGGGGCTGGTTCGACAGCCCCTTCGGCCCCGCCATCGCCATGGGCACCGACAAGGGCCTCTGCGGCATGGGCTTCGCGGCCGAAATGGGGGCCGAACCCGCCTTCGAAGACCTGCTGCGCCGCTGGCCCAAGGCCACCTTCACCGAAGATCCCATGGCGCTTCGCCCCTGGGTGCTGGCGGCCTTCGGCACCGACGGCGCGGGCAAGACGCCGCTCCACCTCATTGGTGCGCCCTTCCAGATCAAGGTCTGGGAAGCACTGATCCGCATCCCCACCGGCCATGTGACGACCTATAGCGAAATCGCGGGCACCATCGGCAACCCCAAAGCCGTCCGCGCCGTGGGCACCGCCGTCGGGCGCAATCCGATCAGCTTCCTCATTCCCTGCCACCGCGCCTTGCGCCGCGACGGCACGCTGGGCGGCTATCACTGGGGCCTTCCGGTCAAGCGCGCGATCCTTGCATGGGAATCGGCCCGCACCGGAATGTGATGCGCGGATTGTCGCCGCAGGGGGGGCGATCCTATCCAGCCCCGCGCCGCGCTGGTATAATGGACGCCAGAGCCCGCGACAGGGCCACCCACCATCGAGGCAGCAGCAATGACCATCAAGACCCCCCTTATCCTTTCGACCCTCGGCCTGCTGGCCCTCACGGCCTGCGTTCCCGCCGACCCCTACGCGTCCCCCTACGGTGCCCAGCCAACCACGATGCAGCCGATGGGGCCCCGCGCCCAATCCGGCGCGCTGATAGGCGCGATGGCGGGCGGCCTGCTCGGGGCGCAATCCGACGATGACCGCCTGCTCAACACCGCCGTCGGCGCAGGCATCGGTGCCATCGTGGGCGGGGCCATCGGCACCACACTCGACCAGCAGGCGCAGGAACTGCGCGGCATCAACAGCCAGTTCAACGTGACAAACATGGGCGACTACCTTGTCGTCAACATGCCGCAGGACGTGCTTTTCTCGGTCGACAGCGCCGCCCTGCGCCCGGACCTGACGCGCGACGTCAAGGCGGTGGCCCAGAACCTGCTGCGCTATCCCAACAGCCAGATCCAGATCATCGGCCATACCGACAACACCGGGTCGGCCAGTTACAATCAGGACCTGTCGCAGCGCCGCGCCGTCTCGGTCGCCAACGTCCTGCGCGAAAGCGGCGTCCCGAACGGCCGCATCGCCGCCTTCGGCCGGGGCGAGGATCAGCCCATCGCCTCGAACCTCAGCCCCGAAGGCCGCGCGCAGAACCGCCGCGTGGAAATCATCGTCCGCCCGACCATGTGATTCCTGCCGCATCGGCATCGAAAGGCCGGGCACCATTGCCCGGCCTTTTCCATTGTGAAACCCCGCGTCTGGTCATAACTTCGGACCAATTCAGCACGAGGTTGCCATGCCCTTCGAAAAGGCCCAGTCCGAGAAACTGTCCCAAAGCATCGTGCGCCAGATCGAGCTTTTGATCCTGCGCGGCATCCTGCGCCCCGGCGAACGCCTGCCCTCGGAACGCGAACTCTCCGAAAAGATGGACGTCTCGCGCCCCTCGCTGCGCGAAGCCATCGCCGACCTGCAGGAACGCGGCCTCCTCGTCGCGCGGCCCAATGCCGGGATCTATGTGGCCGAAGTCCTCGGCTCTGCCTTCTCGGCCGCGCTGGTGGACCTCTTTTCCCGCCATGACGAGGCGGTGTCGGACTACCTCTCCTTCCGGCGCGACATGGAAGGGCTGGCCGCCGAACGCGCCGCCCGCCTTGCCTCGGACACCGATCTTGCGGTGATCGACGAAATCTTCCGCAAGATGGAAGCCGCCCATTCCAAGCGCGATCCGACGGACGAATCCCAGCTCGACGCGCAATTCCACATGGCGATCATCGAGGCAGGTCACAACGTCATCATGCTGCACATGATGCGGTCCATGTTCGACCTGCTGCGTCAGGGCGTGTTCTACAACCGCCAGATCCTGTTCAAATTCCGCACCACGCGCGAATCCCTGCTCGACCAGCACCGCGCCATCAACACGGCGATCCAGTCCCGCGACCCCGTCGCCGCCCGCGCCGCGATCGAGGCGCATCTGGGCTTCGTCGAAGTGGCCTTCGCCGAACAGGCCCGCGCGGCCCGAAACGAAGCCGTCGCCCGCCAGCGTCTGGAACACGAACGCGCGCGCTAGGGCGCGAAAATGAAAAACCCCGGCGCAGGGCCGGGGTCTTTGCCGTCTCGGATATGTCCGATCAGTGCAGCTTGGCCTCGACCTGCGCGATGGCGGCATCGATCGACGCCGCAGCGCCTTCCGCCGTCATCTGCTTGGCCAGCACGTCGCCCGCAGCCGCGACGGCCACCGAAATGGCCTTTTCGCGCACTTCGCGGATTGCCGACGCCTCGGCCGAAGCGATCTGCTCCTCCGCCGCCGCCAGACGCCGCGCGATCGACGCCTTGAGGTCCGCCTTGGCCTGCGCCGCCGCGTTCATCGCCTCTTCCTTCGCGCCTGCCACGATGCGCTCGGACTGCTCCAGCACGTCCTTCTGCTTCTTCTCATAGGACGCCAGCACCGCCTTGGCCTCGTCCCGCAGCGCGCGGGCCTCTTCCAACTCGGCCTTGATCTGGGCCGCGCGACCATCCAGCAGCGCGCCGATCTTCGCCGGAACCTTGTAGTAGATCAGGATGCCGACAAAGACGAGGAAGCCGACCGTCACCACGAAATCGGTGTTCGACAGCGAAAAGAAGGGCTTGCCCGCCGCCGCAAAGGCGGGCGACGCGGTCAGCGCCAGAATGGCCACAAGCTTCTTCATCGCATCACCCTTTCAGTCGCGCGGTCACGGCGGCGGTCACCGACCGCGCATCCGCCTTGCCGCCCAGCGCCGCCACCAGTTCCTTGGCGGTATCCTTCGCAACCTCTGTCACGGCCTCCAGAGCACCCGCACGGATCTCACCGATGCGCTTCTCGGACTCCGCAGCCTTGGCCGCAATCTCGGCATCTGCCCGCGCTGTCGCCGCGTCAAGGTCCTTCTGGATCTCGGCCCGCGCTTCGGCCACGATCTTCGCGGCTTCCGACCGGGCGCGCGCCAGCGCGTCCTGATAGGCCTTCTCGGCCTCGACGGCCTTGGCCTTCAATTCCTCGGCCGCCGTCAGGTCGTTGGTGATCGTGCCCTTGCGTTCGGCCAGCACGCCGCCGATGCGCGGCAGCGCGATGCGCGACAGCACGAAATAGATCACGACCAGCGCAACAACCAGCCAGAACACTTGGTTCGGCATCCAGTCGACGCAAAGCTGCGGCATGCCGATGGCACTGCCATGTTCGTTGACGCAAGCGCCGATCTCGGCTGCGCCATGGGCAACGTCGGCGGCGGTAGATTCAGTAGCCATCTTGTCCTCCGTCGGACCCTTTGAACTTCGAAGGGGCGCCGCACCGGCGGCGCACCCCCCTCACGTAAGGATTCGAAGCGGGATCAGACGGCGAACATCAGCAGAAGCGCGACGAGGAACGCAAAGATCCCCAGAGCTTCCGCGAAGGCCAGACCGATGAACAGCGTGGCGGTCTGACCACCAGCCGCCGACGGGTTGCGCAGGGCGCCCGCCAGGAAGTTGCCGGCCACGTGGCCAACGCCGATGGCGGCAGCGCCCGAACCGATGGCGGCGAGGCCGGCACCGATGAACTGACCCATGCTTGCGATATCGCCTTCCATGATTTTCTCCTTACGATGGAATGCTTGAGTTTAGGTTGACCGCGCGTCAGTGGCCCGGATGCAGCGCATCCTTCAGATAGACGCAGGTCAGGATGGTGAAGACATAGGCCTGAATGAAGGCGACCAGCACCTCCAGCCCATAGATGGCGACGATCGCAAGGATCGACACCGGCGAGATCGCGGCGATGGCCGCGAAACCCGCGAAAACCTTGATCACGGCGTGACCGGCCATGATGTTGCCCGCAAGACGGATCGAATGGCTGACCGGGCGGACGAAGTAGGAAATCACCTCGATCACCGCGATGATGGGCCGCAGGATCAGCGGCGCATCCGACATCCAGAACAGCCCAAGGAAATGCGCCCCGTGCTTGTAAAAGCCCAGCAGCGTCACCGCAAAGAACACGCCAAAGCCCAGCACCGCCGTCACCGCGATATGCGAAGTGGGGGTAAAGGACATCGGCAGCAGGCCGAGGTAGTTGGTGAAGATGATAAAGACGAACAACGTAAAGATCTTCGGGAAGTACTTCACCCCGTCATGGCCGCAGATATCCTCGACCATCTTGTAGATGAAGCCATAGGCCAGTTCCGCCACCGACTGCACGCGCGACGGGATCACCGCCCGCCCACGGGTGCCAAGGACGAAAAGCGCGATGGTGCACAGCACGGCCAGACCCATCCACAGGGTCACGTTGGTCGGCGTGTACCATTCCACCGGGCCGTGTCCGAACAGCGGCTTCACGATGAACTGATCCATCGGATGGAACACCAGACCGCCTTCGCTCTGTGCCTCGCCTGCCACGTCAGTCTTCCCCTTGCTCGGCGGCCTGCGCCGCCTTCCGTTCCTGCACTTCTTTCGCAGACCGCAGCATGGTTTTGATCCCCGCCGCAAAGCCCGCCAGTATGAACAGCACCAGAAACAGCGGCATGGTCCCCAGCAGGGTATCCAGCCCGTATCCGATGCCAAAGCCGATCCCAAGACCGGCCACAAGCTCGATGACCATCCGCCACGCCAGTTGCGCCTGCGAATACTCATTGTCCTGATGGCGCTTGGCGGGTCCTTCGACCGCGCCCTTCGCCTTGGCCAGCTTCTCCTCCAGCGCCGCAAGTCGCGCGCGATCGGGTTCTTCAGCCATGACGGGTCGCCCCCAGAACAGTCGGGCGGAACCTACGGACGGCCCCGCCCCGAGTCAAGCGCCGAAATGCCCGCCAAATCTCCCCGTAAACCATTGCTTTATCTATGCTTTCAGTCATACCGCATCGCCTGCGGCACGCCGTTTCCGCCCCATTGCCCCCGTGGCGCATATTCAACCAAACGGTTGACGATCCGCCACGATCCCGGCACACCACCTGCATGACGCCACCCGCGCCCCACCCGCTCGACACCGTCTTCGCCGCGCTGGCCGATCCCACGCGCCGCGCGATCCTGACGATGCTGCTCGAAGACGACATGGCCGTCACCGACGTCGCCCACCCCTTCGCCATGTCGCTTGCCGCCATCTCCAAACACCTCGCCGTCCTTGCCGATGCGGGCCTCATCACGCAGGAAAAACGCGGCCGCGTAAAATGGTGCAAACTGGAACCCGACGCACTCCGCGCGGCCTCCGTCTGGATGCAGGGCTTCGGCCAGTTCGATCCCGTCGACCTCGACGCCTTCGAACGCTTCCTCGAAACGGAACTCGGCGACGACCCTGCCACGGCCCCCTGACATTTTCCGTCCGCAAATATCCTCAGGGGGAGTCGCCCTTGGGCGACGGGGGCAGAATGCCCCCCCGCGCTCTGACCCGCGCGCAGGCGCGGGGCAGAGCTTACGGGGTGCGGGCGGCACGCCCGCTCAATTCGAAAACCACCCCTTATAGCTCTCGCGCAAAAGGTTCTTCTGCACCTTGCCCATCGTATTGCGCGGCAGGCTGTCCACCACCACCGCCGCCTTGGGCTGCTTGAACCGCGCCACCTGCCCCGCAATCGCCGCAAGCACCACCGCCGCCTCCAGCGCCGCGCCCTTGCGCGCCACCAGAACGGCAAAGACCGCCTCGCCGAAATCCGGATGCGGCAGGCCGATCACCGCGCTCTCGGCCACCCCCGGCACCTCGTCCAGCAGCAACTCCACCTCCTTGGGATAGACGTTGTAGCCCCCCGTGATCACCAGATCCTTCGCCCGTCCCACGATATGGATATAGCCATCCGCATCCCGCTTCCCCAGATCACCGGTGATGAACCACCCATCCGCCCGCAACTCCTCGCGCGTTTTCTCGGGCATCTGCCAATAGCCCTGAAACACGTTCGGCCCCCGCACCTCGATCATCCCCACCTCGTCCGGCGCGGCCTCCCGCCCGTCCACCAGAACCCGCACCTCCACCCCGGGCAGCGGGAACCCCACCGTCCCCGCCCGCCGCTCGCCCGCATAAGGGTTCGACGTGTTCATGTTCGTCTCGGTCATCCCATAACGCTCAAGGATGCGGTGCCCCGTCCGCGCCTCCCATGCCACATGCGTCTCGGCCAAAAGCGGGGCCGATCCCGACACGAACAGCCGCACATGGCCCACCAGATCGCGCGTCAGCCGCGCATCCTCCAAAAGCCGCGTGAAAAAGGTCGGCACCCCCATCATCGCCGTCGCCTTGGGCAGCAGCCGGATCACCTCGCCCGCCTCGAACCCCGGCAGCCAGATCATCGCCCCGCCCGACAGCAGCGCCACATTCGACGCCACGAACAGCCCATGGGTGTGAAAGATGGGCAAGGCATGCAGCAGCACGTCCTCCGGCGTGAACCGCCACGCCCGCACCAGAACCTCGGCATTGGACAGCAGGTTTCCCTGCGACAGCATCGCCCCCTTCGACCGCCCCGTCGTCCCCGACGTGTAAAGGATCGCCGCCAGATCGCCCGCCCCGCACTCCACAGGTTCCAGCCGCTCTGCCGCCCCCGACGCAAGGTCGGACAAAGCGCCGGACCCGTCCGCGTTCAGCACGACCAGCCGCGCCCCCGCCCGCTCCGCCACAGGGCGCAGCGCCGCCGCCTGCGCGCCATCGCAGACAAACAGCCGCGGCGTCGCATCGGACAGGAAATACGCCACCTCCGCCGCCGTATAGGCCGTGTTCAACGGCAGGAACACCGCCCCCAGCGCCACCGCCGCCCCATAAAGCGCCAGCGCCTCGGGCGATTTGGCCACCTGAACCGCGATACGGTCGCCCTTCCTCAGTCCCAGCGCGGCAAGCGCATTGGCCTGCCGCGCCACCAACCGCAGAAAGGCATCGCCCGAAAGGCCGCGCCCATCCGCCAGATGCAGCAGCACGCCCTCCCGCCCTGCAAGCGGTGCAAACAGCGCATCGAACAGCAGGTTGCCCATCCTCATCCCCCCCTCATGCCCCCGTCCGGTGCCGCCCGGTCCCGGCCCGACATCCCGACTGTCTTGCCATGCGCGCCACGCCCGCTCAACCCGCCGCACCGTCCACGAAACCCGCCCCATCCGGCCCGGAATGACCCCAGCCTTGCCCAAATCCCGCCCATGTTGCGACCTAACCCTTAACGCCACCACCGCGACAAAGGCGCGGACCTACAGGAGATCGCCATGCATTACGGCCTCGCATTGCTGCGCAAGCTCGGGCTCTTTGCCCACAAGCAGGCACAGATCGACCCGAAGTTCGACCTGCGGCTTCAAAAGATTGGGGCCCGTGAACAGCTGCGTCCGGCGCAGACCACGCCGATCCGCGGCGATGTCAGAAATCAACCCGCACGCCGGGCAGTCTAAGCTCGGTCATCAGATCGCGCACTTCCTGCCGTGCGGCGATATTGGACAGGTTCAACTGATCCACGCCCGTGTCGCGCAGATCAAGAAGCGTCAGCCCACGCGGGAACAACTCGCGGAAAATGACGCGTTCGGAAAAGCCCGGCGCAACGCGGAACCCGATCCGCTTTGACAACTCCTCCAGCGCCGCGCCCACCTTCTTCTTGTTGTGCATCTGCTGCGCCCCCAGACGGTTTCTCAGCACGATCCAATCGATGGGCTTCAGCCCCGCCTGCGCCCGAAGTTGCCGCGCATTCCACACCATTTCGGAATAGATCGACGGCCCCTTCACGCGCCCCGTCTCTGGGTCCACCCGCGCCAGCAGGTCGAAATCAACGAAACTGTCATTCAGCGGCGTGATCAGCGTATCCGCCAGCGAATGCGCCACCTGTGACAGCCGCGTATGCGATCCGGGGCAATCGATCACGATGAAATCCGACACCGGCTCCAATTGCGCCACCGCTGCCGCCAACCGCGCGTCAAAGGCATTCTCGCCCTGCTGCAACGCACCCGGCGGAAGCTCGGGCAAGTCGCGGTAATCGGGCGACGGCAGGTTCAGCCCCGCCCGCGCCATATAGGCCCGCCGGTTTTCCACATAGCGCCCAAAGCTCCGCTGCCGCAGATCAAGGTCCAGCGCCCCGACCCGGAACCCCAGCCGCGCCAAGGCCGTGCCCACATGCATGCAGGTGGTCGATTTGCCCGACCCGCCCTTCTCGTTCCCGACAACGATGATATGCGCCATGCAGCAGCCCCCCGAACCGTCCTCACGCACCCCAAAGCGGCAGCAGGCGGTGCGGAACAGCGATGAAGCCCGTTTGGCGGATTTCCGCAAGCCCCTTGCTGCGCCGCGCCAAAGGAAAACGCCGCCCCGTGGGGGCGGCGCTTCCATTCCGGCACGCGGCGCTTGGGATCAGAAGCCCAGACCGGCGTACTTGTTCTTGAACTTCGACACGCGACCGCCGGTGTCCATCAGCTTGGCCGACTGACCGGTCCAAGCCGGATGCGCCAGCGGGTCGATGTCCAGCGCCATCTGTTCGCCTTCCTTGCCCCAGGTGGTGCGGGTCTGGAAGGTGGAACCGTCGGTCATCTTGACCGTGATCATGTGATAGTCGGGGTGGATGCCCTTTTTCATCGGTCCGGCTCCTTACTCGGCTTTTTCTTTGTAGTTCGACACTTCGGCGATCCGGGCCGACTTGCCGCGACGCGAACGCAGATAGTACAGCTTCGCGCGGCGCACGCGGCCACGACGGACGACCTCGATCGAATCGATGTTGGTCGAATAGAGCGGGAACACACGCTCCACGCCTTCGCCGAAGGAAATCTTGCGGACGGTGAACGAGGCCGAGATGGTCAGCCCGCCCTTGCGGCCGATGCAGACGCCTTCGTACATCTGCACGCGCGAGCGCGTGCCTTCGGTCACCTTATAGCCGACGCGGATGGTGTCGCCGGCCTTGAAATCCGGGATGGTCTTGCCGAGGGCGGCAATCTGCTCCGCCTCGATCTGCGCGATCAGGTTCATGCGCATGTCTCCGTTTTGCCTGCGGTGTTTCCGCAGAGGTGATGCCGCCCCAGAGCTCTCGGTCTTCGTCCGGGTCCGCCCCCGAAGGGACGCCCGCCAGAGATGCAGGCCTGCTTTGACTGTGGCGCTCCCCTTGCCCTGAACCCTGCCGAAGTCCGCAGAAGGCAAAAGGAATCGCGCCCGGATGGCGAAACCGCCCCGGACCGGGGGCGTATAGGGGGGAATGCGCCTTGCGGTCAAGGGCGGAAGTGCACCACCCGCCACCGCACCACCTGCCCCGGGCTCGACCCGGGGCCTCGTGCCACCACCTTGCCCCGGCATGGTGAAGGCCCCGGCGGGATGACCATCGCACCCCGGACCCTTGGCGCAGGGCGAACCCCGCCCCGCGTGGCCCTAGCCCTTCCGCTTGTCCCACAAATCCGGCCGCCGCTCCTGCGTCAGTCGCTCGCGCTCGGCCCGCCGCCACTTCTCGATCTCGCCGTGATGGCCCGACATCAGGACCGGCGGGATTTCACGCCCCTCCCAGACCGCAGGCCGCGTGTATTGCGGATGTTCCAACAGCCCGTCCGAGAAACTCTCCTCCTCGGTGCTCGCCGCATTGCCCAGCACATTCGGCAGCAGCCGCACCGTCGCGTCGATCATCGCCTGCGCCGCGATCTCGCCCCCGGTCAGGACGAAATCCCCAAGGCTGACCTCCTCTACCCCCCAGTGATCCAGCACCCGCTGATCCACCCCTTCGAACCGCCCGCAAAGGATCGTCACCCCCTCCGCCGCCGCCCAAGCCCGCGCCATGGCCTGATCGAACCGCCGCCCGCGCGGTGACAGATAGACGATCGGCCACCGCCCCCGGTCCATCGGCGCGCCGCTGACCGCCTGCCGCAGCGCGCGATGGACGACATCCGCCCGCAGCACCATCCCCGCGCCCCCGCCCGCAGGCGTGTCATCCACGTTGCGGTGCTTGCCCTCGCCAAAGGTCCGCAAGTCCAGCGTCTCCAGCCGCCACAGCCCCTGATCCAGCGCCTTGCCGGTCAAGGACAGGCCGAGCACACCGGGAAAAGCCTCAGGGAACAGCGTGACGATCCGCGCCTCCCACGCGCCCTTGACGCGGCGCGGCTCCTCCATCAGGTCGCGCGGCTGCAACGTCACCTGAACCTTCAGGCGACCGTGGGACTTGCCGGTGACAGGGGTATCAACCGGCTTCTCCGGTGGCATGGCTGCGGGCATTTCAGGGCTGTCGCTCATGCCTGCCGCTTAGGGCCTTTCGTCCCCTGCGGCAAGCGTCCCGTCCCCGCCCTGCGCCATCCGCACCTGCTTTTCCCTGACGGCCCGCACCATCTGCGCCACGGGCTGCCCGTCGAACCCCTTCTCCACCCGCCGCAGCAGCGCATTGGACGGCCCATCCGCCATCACATCCGGCACCACATCCAACAGCGCCGAATACCGCCGCAGGAACTGCTCGGCCAGCCCCACCTCGCCCGCGCAGACCTGCAGCGCCAGAACCCCCGCCTCATGGCCGGAAATCCGCCGTGCCTGATCCGGGTCCGTCGCCAACAGGATCAACGCCCGCTTCTGCGCGCCGTTCATCCGCCCGCCCCTCCACAGCCGCTGGAACCCCTCGATCAACCGCCCGGGCGCAAAACGCATCGACAGGTCCGCCATCACCTCGGCAATCCGCTCTTGCGGGGTGTCGGACGCAAAGGCGATCACGCTGTCCACCTCCGCCTCCTCGCCGCGCCGCCGCCGCTCGGCCAGCCCGGCCTCGGATGCCGTAGCCTCGGCCTGCCGTAACGCCGCCTCCGTCCGCGCCTCCGGCGTCACCGCCGCCTCCGGGTTCCAGATCATCCGGGCAAGGCCCACGCCCATCAGCGACAGCAACACCCCCGGCCACGGCCCCACCTCCGGCAAGGGCCGGACCGAAGACAGCACCCATCCCAGCGCCAGACAGGCAAAGCAATACCCCGCCAACACCACCACCGATGCCAGCGCCCGCGCGATCACCCCGGTCTCCACCCAGCGCGCCCTGTCGCGCGGCCATTCGCCCGGGCGCATCAGCAGGGACCAGACCAGAAAGATGCCAAGGAACACGGGCCATGCCGCGACAGGCGCCGCCGCCCAACCCGCCAGCACAGGGCCCAGATACAGCAAGACCGAAACGGCCTTTGCCAGATACTTTCGGATATTCAAGCGCGTCAGGCTCCGGGGACAGGCATCTCTGTGCCGGTCCGCACCCTCAGTCCAGCCCTTCGGGCAGGTCCACAACGATGCGCCCGGCCCCTATGTCTACGGTCGGAACGGCCGCAAGTGTAAAGGGCACAAGCAACGGCGCCTTCCGCCCCGGCGCGGAAATCTCCAGCATGTCGCCCGCGCCATGGTTGTGCACGGCCAGCACCCGGCCCAGCTCTGCCCCGCCGGTATCTTGCGCAACAAGCCCGATCAGGTCCGCATGGTAGAATTCGTCATCCGGCAGCGACGGCAGCCGATCCCTGTCCGCGAAAAGCTGCACGCCCTTCAACGCATCGGCCTGTTCCTTGGTCATGACCCCCGACAGCCGCGCGCCCACACCCCCGGAAACCGACGACCGCGTCAGCTTCACCGTGAAGGACCGCGTCCCGTCCTCGGTCCAAAGCGGGCCGTAATCGCCAATCGCGGCGGGGTCCGTGCAGAAACTCTTCAGACGCACCTCACCCTGCACGCCGAAGGATCCGGCGATGGCACCGACGCAGACACGGTCAGGGCGCGACATGGGCAAGGTCCGGCACAGGGGGGGTGCGGGGGGCGCGGTTGCGCCCCCCAAAGCGCATCATTCCGAAGCCGGGGCAGCCGCGCGGGCGGCCTTCTTCGCGGCGCGCTCGGCCATCTGCTTGCCGGGAACCGCCGACTTCGGGTTGCTGCGGGCCTTCTTCGGCATCACGCCAGCGGCTTCCAGCATCCGCGCGATCCGGTCGGTCGGCTGCGCGCCCTGACCCAGCCAATGCTTCACGCGGTCGATGTCCATCTTCACGCGGTTCTCGTCATCCTTGCCCAGCAGCGGGTTGTAGGTGCCCAGCTTTTCCAGGAAACGGCCGTCGCGCGGCATGCGCGAGTCAGAGGCCACGATGGAATAGTGCGGACGCTTCTTGGAACCGCCACGGGCCAGTCGGATCTTCATTGCCATGATAGTCTTCTCCTTGGGTTTCGTAGGGTGCGCGCCGCGCACCTTCATGGGTTATTTCTGCAGTTTCTCGTGATGCCTGATGACTTCGCTGATGATGAAGTTCAGGAATTTCTTCGCCAGATCGGGGTCCAGATCGGCCTCCTTGGCCAAGGCGTCCAGCCGCGCCATCTGCCGCGCCTCGCGGGCGGGATCGCTCGGCGGCAGGTCATGCGCCGCCTTCAACTGCCCCACCGCCTGCGTGTGCTTGAAGCGTTCGGCCAGCGTATAGACAAGGATCGCATCCAGCCGGTCGATCGACTGGCGATGCTCTTTCAGGATATCGGCGGCGCGGCCCGCATCATCGCGTTCGGCGTTGGTCATGGCGCGCTCACTTCTTCTTCATCAGGCCGGACAGGCCAGCCGGAAGCTGCATCCCCCGCGGCATGCCGGGGAAGCCCCCGCCCTGCCCCAGCCCCTGCCGCATCCCCTTCGCGGCCTCTTCCAACTGCTCGGGCGTCATCTTCGACGGGTCCGGCATGCCGCCCTTGCCCATCATTTGGCGCATGGCTTGCTTCATCATGCCGCCCTTGCCCATCTTCTTCATCATCTCGGCCATCTGCTTGTGCTGCTTCAGCAGACGGTTCAGATCGGCCACATCCAGCCCCGCCCCCGCCGCGATCCGCTTCTTCCGGCTCGCCTGCAACAGGTCGGGATTGGCCCGCTCTTTCTTGGTCATCGACTGGATCAGCGCAATCTGCCGCTTCAGCATCCTGTCATCCAGCCCCGCCTCGGCGGCGGCGGCCTGCATCTTGCCCATGCCCGGCAGCATCCCCATCAGGCCCTGCATGCCGCCCATCTTCATCATCTGCTCAAGCTGCATCTTCAGGTCGTTCATATTGAACAGACCCTTGGCAAAGCGCTTGGCCATCCGCTCGGCCTGCTCGGCCTCGAACGTCTCCTGCGCCTTCTCGACCAAGGCGACGATATCGCCCATCCCAAGGATGCGCCCCGCCACACGCTCGGCCTCAAAGGTCTCCAGCGCGTCCATCTTCTCGCCAAGACCCACGAAGCGGATGGGCTTGCCCGTAATGGCCCGCATCGACAGCGCCGCACCGCCGCGCCCGTCGCCATCCATTCGCGTCAGCACAACGCCCGAAATCCCGACCTTGCCGTCGAACTCCGTCGCCACGTTCACCGCGTCCTGCCCGGTCAGGCCATCGACGACCAGCAGCACCTCGCGCGGCTGGGCGATGTCGCGCACCGCCTGCACCTCGTCCATCAGCACTTCGTCGATATGCAGACGCCCCGCCGTATCAAGGAACAGCACGTCATAGCCGCCAAGGCTCGCCTGCGTCTTCGCCCGCTTGGCGATCTGAACCGCCGACTCGCCCTTGACGATGGGCAGCGAATCCACCCCGATCTGACCGGCCAGAATCTGCAACTGCTCCATCGCCGCCGGACGGTTGGTGTCCAGCGATGCCAGCAGAACCTTCTTCCCGTTCCGCTCTTTCAACCGCTTGGCCAGCTTTGCCGTGGTCGTGGTCTTGCCCGACCCCTGCAAACCCACCATCAGCACCGTCGCCGGCGGATTGTCGATCTTCAGCGCATCCGCAGGCCCATCCCCCTGCAGCACGCGCACCAGCTCGTCATGGACGAACTTCACCACCATCTGCCCCGGCGTGACCGACTTCGTCACCGCCGACCCGGTCGCCTTGTCCTGCACCCGCTTGATGAAATCCCGCGCCACGGGCAGCGAAACGTCGGCCTCCAACAGCGCCACCCGCACCTCGCGCAGCGCCGCCACCACATCCGCCTCGGTCAGCGCGCCCGCCTTGGTCAGACGGTCGAACACGCCACCAAGGCGTTCTGACAGGCTCTCGAACATGCGACCCTCCGGGTTCGTTGCGGTTCAGCCGGATATGGGGGTCCGGCGGCGGGAATGCACCTGCAAAGACCAACGGCACCCGTGGGCGCAACGCGCTGACGGATGGCGATCCCCGCAAATGCGACGGGACCGGAAGCGTATGGCCTCCGGGGAATTGCCCGCCGCACTACGCCCGCAACGCGCCCGAGTCAACCCGTCACCCCCAAGACGCCGCGCCGAATCCCCTTGCATTCCCGCCCGCACCGTCGCCACATGATCCCCGGCAACGGTTCACGGATGCACAGATGACCATCGACACATGGGACGAAATCCGCACCGCCTATCAGGTCGCCCGCCTTGGCACCGTCTCGGGCGCGGCCGATGTCCTTGGTGTCCACCACGCCACCGTGATCCGCCATATCGACGCGCTGGAACGCCGCCTCGGCACCCGCCTTTTCCAACGCCACGCCCGCGGCTACACCCCGACCGAAGCGGGACAGGACCTCCTCTCCGTCGCCCAGATGACGGACGAACACTTCGCCCAACTCTCCTCGCGCATCAAAGGGCTGGGCGAAACGGTGGCAGGCGAACTCGTCGTCACCTCCATCTCTGGCATGGGCACCCTGCTCGTCCCCGTCCTGACCCGCTTCCAGACCCAATACCCCGCCGTGATCCTGCGCTTTCTCACCGACATGCGCGTCTTCCGCCTCGACTATGGCGAGGCGCATATCGCCATCCGCGCCGGTGCCGCCCCCGAAGAGCCGGACAATGTCGTCCAACCCCTCGCCCGCATCCGCACCGGCCTCTACGCCGCCCGCAGCTATGCCGAAACCCACGGCCTCCCGGCATCCGAGTCCGACTTCCCCGCCCACCGCTTCGCGGGCCCCGACAATGCCGACAACCGCGCGCCCTTCAACCGCTGGCTCCGCGCCAACGTGCCGCTGGACCGCATCACCTTCCGCGCCACCGAAATGGCCGCGATGGACAGCGCCGTCCGCGCGGGCCTCGGCATCGGCTTCCTGCCCGCCTACCGGGCCGAAAACGACCCCGACCTCATCGAAGTGATGCCCCCCCGCCCCGAATGGGACGCGCCGCTCTGGATCGTGACCCATGTCGATCTGCACCGCACCCGCAAGGTGCAGGCCTTCCTCACGGTGCTGAAAGAGGCCGCGCGGGACTGGACACTGTGACCCTGACCGACCCCCAGCGCGGCCATGCCGCCATGCTCGCCTTCTCGGCGCTTGTGGCAGGCTCCTTCAGCCTCGGCGCCATGGCCGCGCCCCTGATCGACCCGCTCGCGCTGACCGTCCTGCGCTTCGCCCTCGCAGGTGCCCTCGTCGGCACCGCCGCCTTCGCCACGACCGGCATCCGCCGCAGCGCGCTTCACGCCCCTTGGCGCTATCTCATCCTTGGCGCGCTACTGGCCACCTATTTCGTGCTGATGTTCGAAGGGCTCAAGACCGCCGAACCCGTCTCGGCGGCCGCCGTCTTCACCCTGACCCCGATCATGGCCGCAGGCTTCGGCTGGCTCACCCTGCGCCAACGCCTCACCCCCCGCATGGCCCTCGCGCTGACCATCGGCGCAGGGGGCGCGCTTTGGGTGATCTTCCGCGCCGATCTGGGCAAACTCCTGTCCCTCCATATCGGCAAAGGAGAGGTCATCTACTTCGCAGGCTGCGTCGCCCATGCCCTCTACGCCCCCCTCGTGCGCAAACTCAACCGGGGCGAACCCGCCGTCGTCTTCACCTTCGGGATGATGGTTGCGGGCTGGGTCCTCCTCGCCCTCCTTGGCGCGCCCGCGACACTGGCCACCGACTGGCCCGCGCTGCCCCCCATCGTCTGGATCACGCTCGTCTACACTGCCGTCTTCGCCAGCGCCGCGACCTTCGTCCTGCTGCAATACGCCACCCTGCGCCTGCCCGCGGCCAAGGTCATGGCCTATACTTACCTCGTCCCGTCATGGGTCATCCTGTGGGAAATCGCGCTTGGCAAAGGCGCACCGCCCGTGCTGGTGCTGGGCGGCGTCGCCCTCTCCATCACCGCCCTCGCCCTCCTCCTGAAGGACGAGCACTGAACCCCGGCGTCGCAACGGGGGCTGTCTGCCCCCACGGCGCGTGCCGCGCCTCCCCCGAGGATATTTGAAGACGGAAAATGACCACCCCCCATTTTCCGTCCCCCAAATATCCCGGGGTCCGGGGTGGAACCCCGGCCCCGAGCCGAAGCGCGCCAGCGCGCAGGCGAGGCAAAAGACGCGCGGGGCAGGCCCTGCCTGCCCCGCTCCGCTTTATTGGCGCAACGCCTCGGGCAGCAGCGCCTCGGGGATGTTCTGATAGCTGACAGGCCGCAGCCAGCGGCGGATCGCCATGGTCCCGACGCTTGTCGCGCCGAAATTGGTGGATGCAGGGTAAGGCCCGCCATGCACCATGGCCTCGCACACCTCCACGCCAGTCGGAAAACCATTGGCCAGCACCCGCCCCGCCTTGCGCTCAAGGATCGGCATCAGCCGTCGCGCCAGATCGGTGTCGCCTGCATCCATCTGCAGCGTGCAGGTCAACTGCCCCTCCAGCGCCCGCGCCACCGCCTCCATCTGCGCGACATCGGCCACCCGGACGACCACGCCCAAAGGCCCGAAAACCTCATGGCCCAGCGCGTGATTGGCCAGCCAATCCGCCCCCGACACCTCGAACAGATGGGGCGTCGCGTTGCGCCGGTCGCAGACCGTGGTCAGCACCTCGCGTACCCCCGCCGCGCCCGCAATCCGGTCGCGCCCCGCGCGATAGGCCGCCGCAATCCCGTCGGTCAGCATGACCTGCGGCGCGACCGCCTCTAGCGCCGTGGTCGCCGCCGCGACAAAGGCATCGCCCGCTGCACCCGCCATCGCCACCACGATCCCCGGATTGGTGCAGAACTGCCCCGCCCCCATGGTCAACGACCCGGCCCAACCCTTGGCAATCGCCTCTCCCCGCGCCGCCAGCGCCTCTGGCAGCAGAAAGACCGGGTTCACCGACCCCAATTCGCCAAAGAACGGGATCGGCACCGCCCGCCGCGCACACAGGTCAAACAGCGCCCGCCCGCCCGCCAGCGACCCGGTGAACCCCACCGCCGTGATCAAGGGATGCGTCACCAGCGCCGCGCCAAGGTCATTGCCCACCCCTTGGATCAGACTGAACACCCCCGGATGCACGCCCGTCGCCCGGATCGCCGCATCGATGGCCTGCGCCACGATCTCGCCCGTCCCCGGATGCGCCGGATGCCCCTTTACCACCACCGGGCACCCCGCCGCCAAGGCCGAGGCCGTGTCGCCCCCCGCCGTCGAAAAGGCCAAGGGGAAGTTCGACGCCCCGAACACCGCCACCGGTCCCACAGGCCGCTGCATCATCCGGATATCCGGACGCGGCAGGGGCTGCCGATCCGGCAGCGCCACGTCATGCCGCAGGTCAAGGTAGCCGACCTCCCTGAGATGCTTGGCAAAGAGCCGCAACTGCCCCGTCGTCCGCCCCCGCTCGCCCTCCAGCCGCGCCACGGGCAGGCCCGTCTCGGCATGGCCCGTCGCCGTCAGGTCCGCCCCCCGCGCCTCGATCTCTTCCGCGATCCGCTCAAGAAACGCCGCCCGTTCCGCGCGCGTCAGCGCGGAATAGGACCAGAACGCCGCTTCCGCCGCCTGCACCGCCCTGTCCACCTCGGCCACGCCCGCATTGGCAAAGGACGCACCCTCCCCACTCGCCGGCTGCGAGGTGAAGCGATCCCCCCCGTCCACCCATTCCCCCGCAATCAGGTGTTTTCCGCTCAGCATGGCCGGGCCTCCCATAAATGATCGAGGCCGACATGCCAGTTTCCCGCCCCGCCGTCGAGGGCGACAACGACACAACCCGCGCTTGAACGCGGCATCTTCGGCTTGAGGGGGGGAGGGAAGTGGCGGACCCGGAGCGATTCGAACGCCCGACCCTCAGATTCGTAGTCTGATGCTCTATCCAGCTGAGCTACGGGTCCGTCGTGGGGCAGCGTTTAGCCCCGGTCGTCCGGGGGCGCAAGGGGAAAAAGCAGCCTACTCCGCCTCTTCCCCGGCCAGCCGCTTGGGCAGGCGGATCAGGAACTCCGTCCCCTCGGCATCGCTGCGTGCCAGTTCCAGCCGCCCGCCATGCCCACGCACCAGCTCTGCCGCGATGGCCAGACCAAGGCCCGTGCCGCCCTTCCGCGCCCCGCCCTGAAACGCCTCGAACAGATGCTCGCGCGCCTTGGGCGGCAGGCCCGGCCCGGTATCGCCCACGCGGATCCACCAATCCGCCTCATCCTCGCCGCCCGAAATCTCGATCGTCCCGCCCTGCCCCGTCGCGTCGATCGCCTGCCGCGCATTGCGGATCAGGTTGCCCAGCACACGGTGCAACTGCTCTCCATCCGCCCGGATCATCAGACCCGCCGGCACGTCGATCAAACAGACCACCGCCCCCTCGGCATCCAGAAGACCCTCACCCTCCGCCACCTCCTCGGCCAGACGGCGCAGCGAAAAGCGCTTCAACTGCGGCGGCGGCTCTTCGGCCTTGCCAAAGGCCAGCGTCGATTCACACAAGGACACCGCGCGCGAGATCGACCCCACCAGCTTCGGCGCCGCCCGCGCCACCGCCGGATCGGCGCTTACCTCCAGACGGTCCGCGAACAACTGCGCCGTGGTCAGGATGTTGCGCAGGTCATGGCTGATCTTGGCCACCGCCGCCCCCAACTGCGCCAACCGCTCTTTCTGCCGCAGCGCCCCCGTCAACTGCGTCTGCATCGAGGCCAGCGCCTCCTCCGCCACCCGCAACTCCTCCACCTCCGCCGACGGCGCGATGACCCGAGTCGCATCCTCCGGCGCTTCGGCATAGGCCGTCATATGCCGCACCACCCGCCGGATAGGCCCCACCAGCAACCGCTGCACCGCAAGAAACAGCAAGAAGGCCGTCACGACAGAGATCAGCGCCGACAAAAACAGGATGCGCAGCCCATATTCCACCATCGCCGCGCGCAACGGCCCCGTCTCCATCGTGATCTCGATCAAAAGCCCGGCATCCTGCACCGGATTGCCAATCACCCGGATCACCCGGTTTTCGGGGTTCCACAGCACCCCCATCGCGTCCCGGATCAACTCCCACGGCCCCGACAGCCGCAGGTCAAAGGTCGCCTCGATGGGCTGCGGGATGGGCGACGACAGCACCAACTGCCGCACCTCGTCCCGCCGCAGCACGACGTTGAACACCTCGGCGTTCTTCAGCAATTCCGTCTCAAGATCCGCCCCCACCGTCGCATCATCCGCCGCCAGCAGCGCCAGCGACGCGATCTGCGCCTTCTCCAGCCGCAGCAGCAGGAAATCCGCCCGATAGCGCGCGATGGACGGAACGAAGATCAGCACCTCGGCCAGCATGACGAAGGCCACGGTCAACAGCAGGAACCGACCCGACAGCGTGTTCAGGAACCGTCCCCGCCCGATCCTCACGCGCCCCGCGCCCCCGACGCGCAAACGCAGGGGACATCCGTCCCCCGGCCCCCCTGCCTTCCCCGATCCCGATGGAAATTCTCGGTCTTCATCTCGGCCCAAATACCCTCAGGGGGGTCCGGGGGGCAGAATGCCCCCCGGCTCCACCGCAAATCATGGGATCATCCGCTGGACAAACCGCACCACCCGCTTCACCCCAGCATTATCAAAGAGTTTCGGGGAAAAATAGGCACCCGCCGCACGTTTCGCCAGCTCGGCCAGCGTCGGATAGGGCAGCACCATCCCCGCCAGCGCGGAAACCTTCATCCGGGCCGACACCGCCAGCGCCAAGGGCGCGATCACCTCGCCCGCATGGGGGCCAACGACCGTTGCCCCCACCACCCGGCCCTTCACCACCAAAAGCTTCGCGAAACCCTCTGCCTCGCCCATCGCCTGCGCGCGGTCATTGTGATGCACCTCCGCCCGCGCCACCGACAGGCCCGCGCCGAACCGCGCCCGCGCCTCGGCCTCCGTGAGCCCCACCTGCGCCAATTCCGGCTCGGTAAAGGTCACGCGCGGGATATGGTCGTCCCGCACCTTGGCGGGCAGCCCCAGCACTGCCTGCCGGATCACCACCCCCGCGTGATAGGCCGCCAGATGCGTGAACTGCCCCGCCCCCACCGCATCGCCCACCGCATAGACGCGCCGATTGCTCACCGACCGCAACCCCGGCCCCACCGTCACGCCCTTCGCGTCAAAGGCCACGCCGCCCGCGCCAAGCTCCAGCCGCTCCAGCGCCGCCCTGCGCCCCACCGCGATCAGAAGATGCGACCCGGTGACGACCTGCCCATCCTCCAGAACCAGTTCCACACCGTCCCCGATGGTGCGGACCCGCACCGCCGCCGCCCCCTCGCGGATATCCACCCCCTCGGCCCGCAGCCGCGCCAGCACCACCGCCGCCGCCTCGGCATCCTCGCGCCCCAGCGCCGTCGCCGCCTCCACCACCGTCACGGCACAGCCCAGCCGCCGATGCGCCTGCGCCATCTCCATACCGATGGGCCCGCCACCAAGGATCACCAGATGCGACGGCCGCTCCCGCAACCCGAACACCGTCTCGTTGGTCAGATAGGGCACGCCCTCCAACCCCGGCACCGGCGGCACAAAGGCCCGCGATCCCGTGGCGATGACAAAGCGCCGCGCCCGCACCCGCTCGCCCGCCACCTCCACCTCACTTGGGGACACGAACCGCGCCCAGCCCCGCAGTACCGTGCAGCCCAGCCCCACGAACCGCTCCTGACTGTCCACCGGCGCAATCGCCGCGATCACCCCCGCGACGTGATCCTTCACCGCGCCGAAATCCACCTCCGGCTCCACGGCCCGCAGACCGAACCGCCCCGCCCCCCGCATCGCCGCCGCCACCCCTGCCGCCGCGATCAGCGCCTTGGACGGCACGCAGCCATGGTTCAGGCAATCCCCGCCCATCTCTGCGCCCTCGACCAGCACGACCCGCGCACCCATCTGCACGGCCCCCGCCGCCACCGACAGGCCTCCCGACCCCGCCCCGATCACACAGATATCCGTCCGGATCATCAAAGCCCCCCGCGCCGCAGCGTCCGCACCACGATGGGCAGCACGCCCAGCACCACCAGCCCCACAATCGGCCCCGCCACATAGGGCTCCAGAAACACCGAAAGGTCCGGCATCCCACCCGTGGCAAAGACCTCCCCCAGCCCCGACCCGACCGACGTCAGCACAAGCGCCCCCGGCACGATCCCCACCGCCGTCGTCACCGCGAATTTGAACAATGTGATGTTCAGCAACGCCGGAATCAGATTGGCCATGAAAAAGGGCACGATGGGCGTCACCCGCATCAGGAACAGCACCTCCCACTCGTTGCGCGCCAAAGCCTCGCGCAGCCGCGCCACCTTGCCACCCTGCGCCTCGATCCGCGCCTGCAACCCCGCCCCGAATCCCGCCCGCACGGCAAGGAACAGCAGCACCGCCCCCAGCGTGGCACCCGCCAGATTGTAGAAGACCCCCGGAAACAGCCCGAACAGGAACCCGCCCGTCAGCGTGGCAACCGTCGCCCCCGGCAACGAAAAGGCCACGATCCCCACATAGGCCACGATGAACCCCGCCACCGCCAACCCGTAATGCGCATCCCGCAGCGCCAAAAGCTCCGCCCGATGGGCCGCCAGCGCCTCGAAACTCAACTCCTCGCGCAGCAGCACCGCGCCCGCCACCGCCATGCACAGCAGGAAAAGCGCGGGAATCATCCGCACAGGGGTCCGCACAGGGGATCGGGACACGGGGGGCATGTCAGGCTTTCTCATGCGCTCAAGATGGGCCGATTTCACCCCCCACCGCCACCCGTTTCACGCCGCATTGATCGCAACCGCGCCCGCTGCAACATTTCCGCCCCGCCGCCGCGCGTTTTGTTGCAGATTTTCCGCGCGCCCCGCGTTGACTTGCCCGGCAACCCCCCGTAAAGGACGGGCTTCGAATAGAAGCGGCGCTCGAATCCACGGGTTTGCGCTGCCTGAGTGATACGGAGAGCCGCGATGAAGCGCACTTACCAACCGTCGAACCTGGTCCGCAAGCGCCGCCACGGGTTCCGCGCCCGCATGGCCACCAAGGGCGGCCGCCTTGTTCTGGCCGCGCGCCGCGCCAAGGGCCGCAAGCGCCTGTCCGCCTGATCCCCGCGCCCCGTCACAGGGGCCGATCATGGGTGACGCGATGACACCGCCGATGGACACGGGCAAAGGCGATCCCGCCGAAGCGCCCGCCGCTCCGTCGGCGGTTTCGCTTTGCCTGACGACGATCCGCAAACGCGCCGACTACCTTCGCGCCGCCTCTGCCCGCCGTCAGGGCACCGGGGGCTTTTTGCTGCAGGCCCGCGCCCGCGACGATGGCAGCGACGCCGTCCGCGTGGGCTTCACCGCGTCCAAGAAGATCGGCAACGCCGTCCTGCGAAACCGCGCCAAGCGCCGCCTGCGCGCGCTGGTGCGCGAGGTGCTGCCCCCTCTGGCGAATCCCGGCTGGGATTACGTCCTCGTCGCGCGGCCCGAGGCCACCGTCACCCGCGACTTCGCCGCCCTGCGCGAAGACCTGCGCGCGGCGCTCGCCTCTGTCCACCAAGGGCGCGCGAAATGACCCCCCTCGCGCGCCTCCTCTCGCTCCCGGTGCGCGCCTACCGCCTTATCCTGTCGCCTTGGGTCGGCCATGGCTGCCGCTTCCAACCCACCTGCTCGGCCTACGCGCTCGAAGCACTCGAACGCCACGGCGGGATAAAGGGCGGCTACCTGACCATCCACCGCCTCTGCCGCTGCCACCCTTGGGGCGGCCATGGCTATGACCCCGTGCCGGGGGCCGATCCCGACCACGACCGCCAGAAGTAAAGATCTTCTGCGAAGATCTTTGCCTGCGGATTTTCTGCGAAAATCCCGACCAACCCGCGCGACCCGAATTTTCGCCAGAAAATTCGCCCCAAAGATTTTTCGCCAGAAAAATCTTCCCCCTCACATCTTCTCGAAAAAGATCGACACATCCCCGACATCGACCCCGAAGCGCTGCATATAGGCCCGGTTGAACAGACGATCCTCCGTCTGCAGCCACATCCAATCGTCAAACGTCACCCGCACCGTGTCCACCGTCCCATCCGCCGCAGGCACCGGCAGGTCGATCGTGTAGCGCCAGTTGAACCGATCCCCCTTCTCTACCCCCGTGGCCACGCCGATCACGCCGGGCGCGGTGCCCTCCCACGTCTCGTCCCCGGTCTTGCGCAGGGTCCAGACCCGCTGTTCCGTGGACCCGTCCTCATAGGTGAAATCCTCCACCAGCCGCAGCCGCTCGCCATCCCAATCGCCTTGGATATCCGCCACGAACTGCCGCCGGACCGTGCCGAAAATGTCCTGAAACTGCCCATGCGCCACCAGCCGCCCGTCAAAGAATTCCTCCAACTCCAACTCCCGCGTCGAAAGCGAGGCATCTTGAAGCGACGGCTTGCCCGCACAGGCGGCCAGCAGCGGAACAAGGGCAAGGGCGGACAACCGGGCAGCAAGACGCATCGCAATCTCCATCTTTATCCTTTTACGCAGCCCGCCCCCGCCCGGATTGCCCAATCCCCGCCCTTCTGGCATATGCAGCCATCACGTTCCCGCCATCGCCAAAGGCCCGCCCGATGCTCGACGACCTCGACGACATCCACCCGCTCTTCCACGGCGCGCCCTCCTCGACGGAATTCAAAAAGCTGCGCAAACGCATCGTCCGCGAAACCCGCGAGGCGATCGAAACCTATGGCATGGTCAACCGGGGCGACCGCTGGCTCGTCTGCCTGTCGGGCGGCAAGGACAGCTACACCCTCCTCGCCGTCCTGCACGAATTGAAATGGCGCGGCCTCTTGCCCGTGGACCTGCTCGCCTGCAACCTTGACCAAGGGCAGCCGGGCTTCCCCGCCACCGTCCTGCCCGAGTTTCTGACCAAGATGGGCGTCCCCCACCGCATCGAATATCAGGACACCTACTCCATCGTCGTGGACAAGGTCCCCCAAGGCCGCACCTACTGCGCCCTCTGCTCGCGCCTGCGCCGGGGCAACCTCTACCGCATCGCGCGCGAAGAAGGCTGCTCTGCCGTTGTCCTCGGCCACCACCGCGACGACATCCTTGAAACCTTTTTCATGAACCTCTTTCACGGTGGCCGCCTTGCCACCATGCCGCCGAAACTGGTGAACGAAGACGGCGACCTCATGGTCCTGCGCCCCCTCGCCTTCGTGGCCGAAGAGGATTGCGAAAAATTCGCCCGCGCCATGCAATACCCCATCATCCCCTGCGATCTCTGCGGCTCGCAGGAAGGACTGCAGCGCATGCAGGTCAAGAAACTGCTGGACGACTGGGAAGCCCGCACCCCCGGCCGCCGCAACGTGATGTTCCGCGCGCTGCAGAACGTCCGCCCGTCGCACCTTGCTGACCCCGCGATCTTTGACTTCCTGAACCTAGCCCCCGGCACCGCGCAACCGGGGCAGGACGAAGGGCTTCCCCCCTCGCTCCGCTGATCACGAATGCGGCGCGGACCCCGCGCCGCAGGCGAAAGCCCTTGACCTTTCGCCCCCCCTTCTGTTGAAGCACCGCAGACCCTTTTCCACCAATGGCGGCAGTCTCTCCTCATGGAAGATCAGAACAAGAACCTCCTGCTCGCAACCGTGCTGAGCTTCGTCGTGATCCTCGTCTGGTTCGTGCTGTTCCCCCCGCCCGAAGCGCCGCCGGTGGACCCGAACGCCCCCGCCGCCGTGACGCAGACGGAACAGGCCCCCGCAGAACCCGCCGCCACGACCGCCGGGGCCGCGACCACCGCCGAGGCCGACCCCCTGCCGGAAGCGCCGCGCCTGACCGTGGACACGCCCGCGCTCACCGGCTCCATCTCGCTGCTGGGTGGCCGCATCGACGACCTGTCGCTGAAAACCTACCGCGAAACGCTGGACCCGACCTCGCCGATGGTCCGCCTCCTGTCGCCCGTCGGTCAGGAACACCCCTATTACGCCGTCTTCGGCTGGGGCCCCGGCGCGGGCCTCTCTGCCGATGACGTTCCCGGCGCGCGCACCGAATGGCGCGTGGTGGGCGGCGGCACGCTTGCCCCCGACGCGCCCGTGACGCTGCAATGGCAGAACGCCAAGGGCATGACCTTCACGCGCGAAATCTCGGTGGACGAAAAGTTCATGTTCACCGTGAAGGACACGGTCCAGAACACCGGCACCGCTGCCGTCTCGCTCTTCCCCTATGGCATCGTGGCCCGCCATGGCCAACCTGCGGGTCTGCAAAACTTCTTCGTCCTGCACGAAGGCATGGTCAGCCGCACCGACGGCACCCTGACCGAACAGAAATACAAAGACCTGATCGACCTGCCCGTCATCGAACGCGAAGGCGCGCAGGCCGAGGTGGTGGATGCCAAGACCGATGGCTGGATCGGCTTTACCGACAAATACTGGATGACCACCCTGATCCCCGAACAGGGCGTCCCCTTCACGGCGGTGACGAAATACGTCCCCTCCGCCGACATCTACCAGACCGAAACCCGCAAACCCGTGCAGGAACTGGCCGCAGGCGGCACCGTCACCTCCACCGTCCGCCTTTTCGCGGGCGCCAAGGAATGGGCCACGATCCGCGCCTATGAAAAAGACCTCGGCGTGGCGGGCTTCATCGACTCCATCGACTGGGGCTGGTTCTTCTTCATGACCAAGCCCATCTTCGCCGTCCTGCACTGGCTCAACGCCGCCATCGGCAACATGGGCCTTGCGATCATCGCGCTGACCTTCGTGCTGAAACTCCTCGTCCTGCCGCTGGCGTATAAATCCTATGTCAGCATGGCCAAGATGAAGGAACTCCAGCCCGAGCTTGAGGCGCTGAAGGAACGCGCGGGCGAAGACAAGCAGAAGCTGCAAAAGGAAATGATGCAGCTTTACCGCGACAAGAAGGTCAATCCGGCGGCGGGCTGCCTGCCCATCCTGATCCAAATTCCGATCTTCTTCTCGCTCTACAAGGTGATCTTCGTCACCATCGAACTGCGCCACGCCCCCTTCTTCGGCTGGCTCAAGGACCTGTCGGCGCCCGATCCGTCCTCGCTCTACAACCTCTTCGGCCTCTTGCCTTGGGCCGCCCCGGCGCATGGCTCTTTCCTTGCGCTGATCTTCATCGGGATCACGCCGATCATCCTCGGCATCACGATGTGGCTGCAGCAAAAGCTGAACCCGCAGCCCACCGATCCGGTGCAGCAGCAGGTCTTTGCTTGGATGCCGTGGGTCTTCATGTTCATGCTGGGCGGCTTTGCCTCGGGCCTCGTGGTTTACTGGATCACGAACAACCTGATCACCTTCACGCAGCAATACCTGATCATGCGCAGCCACGGGCACAAGCCCGACATCTTTGGCAACATCAAAGCGGGCTTCAAGAAAAAGGAACCCGTCCCGGTGGCCGACAAATCGAAAAAGGCCAAGAAATGACGGGCGGGCGGCTGGAGCATATCTGCCGCCACCCGATCAAGGGACACGGACGCGAAACCCTCGCGTCCGTTCGTCTTTCTGCGGGGGAATGCCTGCCCTGGGACCGCCACTGGGCCGTCGCCCATGACGCGGCGAAACTGGTCGATGGCTGGAACCCGTGCGTCAACTTCGCCCGCGCCGCCAAGGCCCCGGCCCTCATGGCCATCGAAAGCGCACTGGACGAGGCGACGGCAACCGTCACCCTCCGCCACCCCGACCGCGGCGCGATCACCTTCCGCCCCGACGATGCCGCCGACACGCCGCGCTTCCTTGACTGGGTCCGCCCGCTGAACCCGGAAAACCGCGCACAGCCCGCCCGCATCGTCACCGCAGAGCGCGGCATGACCGACAGCGACTTCCCCTCTGTCGCCCTCCTCAACCTCGCCTCCCTTGCAGACCTGTCGCGCCGGATGGGCCATGACCTGTCCATCCACCGCTGGCGCGGCAACCTCTGGCTGTCGGGGGCCGAGGCGTGGGACGAATGGAACTGGATCGGCAAACGCCTGCATATCGGCGACGCGGTGCTCGAGGTGCAGGAACGCATCACCCGCTGCTCTGCCACCACCGTCGAACCCGCCACGGGCCGCAGCAATGCCGACACCCTCTCGGCGCTGGAATCCCACTTTGGCCATCAGGACTTCGGCCTCTACGCCACCGTCGTGAACGGCGGCACCATCGCCACGGGCGATGCATGGACCCTTAAATGACCCAGCTTCAATTCACCCTCGCCCCCGATCCCGAAGACGAGGCGCGCGAAAAGGGCCGCCTGATGTTCGCAGGCCCCGTCACCTTCGTCAAAGGCGTGGTCGCCATGTCCGGCCTGCCCTCCGCCGACCGGATCGAAGTCTGCTTCGCAGGCCGATCCAATGTCGGCAAATCCAGCCTCATCAACGCGCTCACAGGGCGCAAGACCCTCGCCCGCGCCTCCAACACGCCGGGGCGGACGCAGGAAATCAACTACTTCGCGCTTGGCGAAACCCGCTACATGACCGACCTTCCGGGCTATGGCTATGCCGAAGCCCCGGTCGCCACCGTCCGCAAATGGCAGGAACTGCTGAAAGCCTATCTCGCCGGCCGCCAGACCCTTCGCCGCGCCTTCGTCCTCATCGACGCCCGCCACGGGGTCAAGGCGGTGGATGAAGACATCCTCAAACTCCTCGACCGTTCTGCCGTCACCTTTCAGGCCGTGCTGACCAAGGTCGACAAGATCAACCGCGCCGAACGCGACGCCGTGATCGAACAGGTCAAGGGCGCGCTCGCCGCCCATCCCGCCGCCTATCCAGAGATCGTCGTGACCTCATCGGAAAAGGGCGAAGGGGTGGAAACCCTCCGCGCCATCATCGCCACGTTGGAATAGCGGCGCAGCCGCGCTCAGACGAAAATCACGTCATCGGATAGCTGGGCCACCCGCGTCACGCCAAAGACCGTCAGCACCTCGCCGCCCGAAAACTGGAACTCCACCCGATCCGCAAATTCCCGTCCAATCGCCTGCAAAGCCGCGAAACTGGGCGCACCCGCCCCCAGCAGACGACCCGCGATCTGCAAGCTGTCGATATCGTCTGCAAAGTCGGTGATGCGGTCCCGACCGGCCCCGACGGCAAAGACAAAGACATCCTCACCGATCCCGCCGGTCAGCGTGTCATTCCCGGCACCGCCATCCAGCGTATCCCGCCCCGCGCGCCCGGACAGGGTGTTCGCCGCCGCGTTCCCGGTCAGACGGTTCGCAAGCTCGTTCCCCGTGCCGTTCACTGCCGCGCCGCCCGTCAGCACCAGATGTTCCACCTGCGCCGCCAGCGTCTGGGACAGGCCGGATTGCACGACATCCGTGCCACCCCCGGCCACCTCCACCACGGTATCCCCGGCATCGCCAAGGATATAGGTGTCGCCCCCCTCACCTCCCACCAGCCGGTCGCGCCCCTCGCCCCCGATCAGCGTATCCGCCCCCGCGCCGCCCTCCAGCGTGTCATCCCCGGCCCCGCCCGACAGGCTGTTCGCCGCCGCGTTTCCGACGATCCGGTTCGCAAGCTCGTTCCCCGTGCCGTTCACCGCCGCGCTGCCCGTCAGTTCCAAGATCTCGACCTGCGCCGCCAGCGTGTGGGAAATGTCAGACCGCACAAGATCTGTGCCACCCCTTGCCAGCTCGACCACGACATCCCCGGCCTGTCCGATGACAAAGACGTCGTTGCCCGCGCCGCCCACCAGCCGGTCCGCACCCTGCCCCCCGTCCAGCGTGTCATTGCCCGCGCCGCCTTCTAGCGTGTCATTCCCGCCCGCCCCCGACAGCGAGTCATTGCCGGAATTGCCCACCAAGCGGTTCGCCACCTGATTGCCGACAACCGTGTCATTCCCCGATCCGGCGACGTACTCCTCGATCACCGTCCCGCGCGCCACGGTCACATTGCCCGTCCCGCCAAAGACATTCCACCGCTGCTCGCCCTCCAGCCAGACACTCTGGTTCGTGCGGTCGGTCGAAAAGACCACGCGATCCTGACCACCGACATCAAAGATCGTCAGCGCGATCTCCCGCATCGGAGCGTTGCGGCCGAACTCCCCCCGAAAGAAATCCCCCAGAAAGTTCTGTAGATTCGACCCTTCGCCCCAGATCGTATCCCCTGCCGTCGCCCCCCTGACCGGGGCACCGTAAAGTGACTGGATGGCGAGGATATCCGCCATCATCGGCGTCACGACAAAGCCAAAGCTTCCCGGATCGAACGTGTTCTGCTGCTGATCGAAATAGGACATGATCGACAGGCTCCAACTGTCGTTCCGGAAGATCGCGTCGAACGCGTAGTCGCCAAAGGCGTTATAGGGCCCCTGATGCCCCAGCCCCAGCGCATGCCCGATCTCGTGGACATAGGTCTGGAAACTGTAGCTGCCCACGCCGGTGCCATAATCCTCCAGCCAGTCCGTCGACACGTTGACAAAGGACGACAACGTCCGCCCCCCCGACTGTACAAAGGTCGCGAAGGCCCCCTCCTCGTTGTCGTCGAAGGTGATCTGCGCCGCGCCCGTCACGACCCGGAAATCGACATTCGCCACCATCTCCCACGCATCCAGCGCGGCCTGTGCCAGCCTCTGCCCTTCCGCCGTCAGCGCCGCGAGATTGACCGTGATGACATTGCCCGCGCCCGTGTCCAAGACGCGCCGCCCCTCGCCGATCGATGCCCAGTAGCCGTCGGTCAGATACCGCGCCATATCGTCGACCGTCGCGGGGGGGGGCGGATCGACGGCCATAGCGGCCAGCCGATACTCCCCCGCGGCCCCAATAAACCCGCGAACGTCCAGAAAATAGGTGCCACTCTCGGTAGGAGAGAACCGCAGTAAGGACGACAGTCCGGCCCCGCCATCGTCATCCGACGCAATCAGCCGCCCATCCGCCGAGTAAAGCGACAGGACCGTATCCAGCCCCGGCGTCGTTCCCCTCCCTTCCAGCAGAAAGCGATAGCTTTGACCCGCCGTCAGCGTGATGGAAATCAGATCAACATCACGCGGGCTGAGTGCGCCGATGAACTCGTCTCCCGGACGGACGGAATAGGGCGTCCGACCCGGCAACTGACCCGGCGCATCCTGACCTTCCAGCA
>JBDKFE010000018.1:0-5091 GCA_039798885.1 Pseudomonadota bacterium
CTTCGAACAGGTCCATGGCGTGCTCCGTCAGATCGGGAAAGACTAAGGCCCCCAGCCGCCAAGGAAAACCCGAAAGCGGTTTCTGACGTAGAAACCGCAGCGAAATTTGACGCAAATTCCGGCCCCCCGTCACCACACTCCACCCCCGATTTCTGCGCGCAGAAATCGCCGCGAAATCTGCGCCAGAATTCGCCCCCCAACATCAGCCGTGCGACCAAGCCACCATGCGTCCAGCACCGAGACCCGCACCGAGACCCGCCCCCTTGCAGCGTCCTTGCCGCAGCCGCAATCGGACTGCCCCCTTCCCCTTGCGCCAAACCCCCACCCCCCCTATAGCCCCACCCAATAGCAGGGGGCGGCATCCATGAACATCCTCATCCTCGGCAGCGGCGGGCGCGAACATTCCCTCGCTTGGGCGGTCAAGCAGAACCCCAAGACCGACCGCCTGATCGTGGCCCCCGGCAATGCAGGCATCGCCCAACTCGCCGAATGCGCCGATATCGACATCCTCTCCGGCCAGACGGTCGTCACCTTCTGCGAAGAAAACGCCATCGACTTCGTCATCATCGGCCCCGAAGCCCCCCTCGCCGCAGGCGTGGCCGATGCGACCCGCGCGGCGGGTCTCCTGACCTTCGGCCCCTCCGCCGCTGCTGCCAAACTCGAAGCCTCCAAAGCCTTCACCAAGGAAATCTGCGACGCCTGCGCCGCCCCCACCGCCGCCTATGCCCGCTTCACCGAAGCCGCCCCCGCCCGCGCCTATGTGCAGACCCAAGGCGCCCCCATCGTGGTCAAGGCGGACGGCCTCGCCGCAGGCAAAGGCGTCATCGTCGCCATGACCACGGACGAGGCGCTCGCCGCCATCGACGACATGTTCGGCGGCGAATTCGGCGCAGCAGGCGCGGAAGTGGTGATCGAGGAATTCATGACGGGCGAAGAAGCCTCTTTCTTCATCCTCACCGACGGCACAAACGCCCTGCCCATCGGCACCGCACAAGACCACAAGCGCGTGGGCGATGGCGACACGGGTCCCAACACCGGCGGCATGGGCGCCTACAGCCCCGCCCCCGTCCTGACCGACGCCATCGCGCAACAGGCCATGGAGGAAATCGTCCTGCCCACCCTCCGCGAAATGGCCCGTCGCGGCACGCCCTACCAAGGCGTCCTCTATGCCGGGCTGATGATCGAGGATGGCCGCGCCCGACTCGTGGAATACAACGCCCGCTTTGGCGACCCGGAATGCCAAGTCCTGATGATGCGCCTTGGCGCACAGGCGCTCGACCTCCTGCTTGCCTGCGCCGAAGGGCGGCTTGCCGACGCACAGGTCCACTGGGCCGAAGACCACGCCGTCACCGTCGTCATGGCGACCAAGGGCTATCCCGGCCGCTATGCAAAAGGCAGCGTGATCAAGGGCCTCGACACCCTGCCCGAAACCTCGTCGCAAATGGTCTTCCACGCCGGGACCACCGCCAAAGACGGCGCGATCACCGCTACGGGCGGCCGCGTCCTCAACGTCACCGCCCGTGGCGCGACTCTGGCCGAGGCGCAGGCCAAGGCCTATGCCATGGTGGACGCCATCGACTGGCCCGAAGGCTTCTGCCGCCGCGACATCGGCTGGCGGGCGCTCTGACGCAGGCGACCGCCCCTCAATCCCATCGACGCTTCAATGACCTAGGCCATCGCCCCCGGCCAGCGCCCGCCCGCCCCCCTCAAAACAACGACAACTGATCCCCCACCCGCCCCGGTGCCCGGAACAGATCGCAGCGCAACGCAGGCAGCGCCTCTGCCAAGCCCAATCGCGCCACGGCCTTTGCAAACCGCTGCCCGATCAACCCGGCAAACAGCCCCTCTCCGCGCATCCGCTTGCCCCATTCCGCGTCGTAATCCTTGCCCCCGCGCGCCTCGCGCAGCCGCGCCATCACCTTGGCCGCCCGCCCCGGTTCCGCCGCCTCCAGCCAGTCCCGCCACAGCCCCGCCACCTCCAACGGCAGCCGCAGCATGATCCACGACGCCCCCACCGCGCCTGCGTCCTTCGCCGCCGCTAAAATCCCCTCCACCTCGTGATCCGTCAGCCCCGGCACCACCGGGGCCACCATCACCCGCACCGGCACCCCCGCCGCCGACAGCCGCCTTATCACCTCCAGCCGCCGCGCGGGCAGCGCCGCGCGGGGTTCCATCCGCCGCGACAGCCCCGCATCCAGCGTCGTCACCGACACCCCGACCCGCAAAAGCCCCTTCGCCGCCATCGGTGCCAGCAGATCCAGATCCCGCTCGATCAACGTCCCCTTCGTGGTGATCGCCAGCGGATGGTCGCACCCCGCCAGCACCTCCACCACCTCGCGCATCACGCGCCATTCCCCCTCGCAGGGCTGATAGGGGTCCGTATTCGTCCCGATGGCAATCGGTGCCACCCGATACCCCGTCCGCCGCAACTCCCCCGCCAGCACCGCCCCGATCCCCGGCCGCGCCACCAACTTCGTCTCGAAATCCAGCCCCGGCGACAGGTTCAGATAGGCATGGGTCGGCCGCGCGAAACAATAAACGCAGCCATGCTCGCAGCCCCGATAGGGGTTCACCGACCGATCAAAGGGCAAATCCGGCGACCGGTTATAGCTGATCGCCGACCGCGCCCGCTCCACCCGCACCTCGGTGCGGACCAGCCGCGCCTCCTCCGCCTCCCAGCCGTCATCAAAAGGCGACAGCGCACGCCCCTCATACCGGCCCGGCGCATTGCTCAACGCCCCCCGCGCCCGGACCCTCCGGCCCGGCAACATCCCGTCGCGCTCCCTCTCCATCCCACCAAACTAGAACAAATAAGGAACATCTACCACCCATATTCCACCCACGACCCCTTGCTGTCGGCTTTCATCCGGGGCATGTCGCAATCCGAAAAGTCCGCATGACGCTTTCAGCCCATGCAGGCTGCGAACGCATACCCGAAGGGACCACCCCAATGGCCGACGACGACGAGATCATCCTTTCCGAACTTTCCGACGACGAACTCGTCCTTCAGATGCATGACGACCTCTACGACGGTCTCAAGGAAGAGATCGAAGAAGGCGTCAACATCCTGATCGAACGCGGCTGGGCCCCCTATGACGTGCTCACCAAGGCGCTCGTCGCCGGCATGACCATCGTCGGTGCCGACTTCCGCGACGGCATCCTCTTCGTGCCCGAAGTCCTCCTCGCCGCCAACGCGATGAAGGCCGGCATGGCCATCCTGAAACCGCTGCTGGCCGAAACCGGCGCGCCGCGTATGGGCAAGATGGTCATCGGCACCGTCAAGGGCGACATCCACGACATCGGCAAGAACCTCGTCGCCATGATGATGGAAGGCGCAGGCTTCGAAGTCGTCGACCTCGGCATCAACAACGCGGTCGAAAAATACCTCGAAGCGCTGGAACGCGAACAGCCCGACATCCTCGGCATGTCCGCGCTGCTGACCACGACCATGCCCTACATGAAGGTCGTCATCGACACGATGAAGGAAAAGGGCCTGCGCGAAGACTACATCGTCCTCGTCGGCGGCGCGCCGCTGAACGAAGAATTCGGCAAGGCCATCGGGGCCGATGCCTATTGCCGTGACGCCGCCGTGGCGGTGGAAACCGCCAAGCAATTCGTGGCCCGCAAGCATAACCAGATGGGCGCCTGATCAAAAGGCCCCACGCTTTGCGTCCTCAGGCCCTGCACGCACCCGCGCGCAGGGCTTTTTCCTGCCGCTCAAGGTCACCATTTCGCGACCGTTCACCCTCCGGGGCTTGGCAGATGCCCTGCGAAGGACCAGATTGAAAGGGAAAGGATGCCGCCCATGATGCCGCTTACCCATTTCCTGCTGCTGATCGGCTTCGTCATCCTCGCGGCCGGTGCCACCATCGGACTTGCCGTCTGGGCCGAACTGCCCTTCGCCGCCCTCGGCCTCGCCGCGCTCGCCGCCAGCCTGCTGCTTGGCGCACGCCAGTTGCGCTGATGCCCCTCGCAGTCACGCCTTCCGACGACATCCTGACCGAACAGGGCCTCGCCCCCACGGCGCAGGGCCGCGTCCTGCTGATCGCCTGCGGGGCGCTTGCCCATGAAATCCTTGCGCTCAAGCGCGCGAATGGTTGGGGCCATCTCGACCTGCAATGCCTGCCCGCCAACCTCCACCTCTGGCCCGACCGTATCCCGGCTGCCGTGGAACAGGCCGTCACCGACCACCGCGCCACATACGAGACGATCTTCATCGTCTATGCCGATTGCGGCACGGGCGGCCTTTTGCAGGAAAAGTGCAGGAAACTGGGCGTCGAAATGGTCGAAGGCCCCCACTGTTATTCGTTTTTTGAAGGCAACGCCGCCTTTGCCGCCAAGGCCGAAGAAGAATTCACCGCCTTCTACCTGACCGATTTCCTTGTCCGGCAGTTTGACGCCTTCGTCTGGCGGCCCATGGGTTTGGACCGCCATCCCGAATTGCGCGACATGTATTTCGGCAATTACACAAAGCTCGTCTATCAGGCCCAGACCGATGACCCCACGCTCGACGCCAAGGCCCGCGACTGCGCCGCCCGTCTCGGTCTGGCCTATGAGCGAAGAGCCACCGGTTACGGCGATCTCGTCCCCGCACTTGCCCGCATCGCTGGTACCTGACGCGCGGCTCCCCTATCCTGCGGGCAAATGCAGGACAGCCCATGACCCCCGAAGACTTTCCCCGCGCCTTCGCGCAGGCCTTCTCGACACAGGACGCCCCGGCGCTTGCCGCCCTTCTCGACCCGCAGGCTGACCTTGTCACCCCCACGGGCCAGCACGCCGAAGGGCGCGAGGCAATCACCGAGGCGCTCGCCGCCGAATTCGCGGGCGTCTTTCTTGGGGCCCGTCTGGTGAAGGGCAAACTGAAACTCCGCCCGCTCGGGGCGCAGACCGCCCTCGTCGTGCAGCGCTACGTCGTCACTGGCGCGAAAGGAGAGGATGGCAGCGAACTGCCCCGCTCCACCCTGCTGCTCACCGCGACCATCGCCGCCACCCCGCAGGGCTGGCAGGCCGTCGCCGCGCAATTGTCGATGCTGACGGATTGAAGGCGAGGTAAAGCCCAGCCCATATCTGACCTTGGTTGGGTTGCAGATA
>JBDKFE010000019.1:0-6231 GCA_039798885.1 Pseudomonadota bacterium
CTGCACGGGCTTTGCCAGATTTGCTGACCCGGTTCGGGTCCGTGTAGGCTTCACCCTTAGCCAGCGCCGCCAGCACCAGCCGCTGTTCGGCAATACCAGCACGGAACCGGGCACGGCGTTCAGCAACCGGATCACGTTCGATCTGACGCGAAACGGTTTGGAAGTTCAGTTTGTCTAGCGAGTTCATCTGCACACCTGTTGGTTGGTTGTGCAGTGGGCCTAACGCCTTCGTTCAAACGGTCGAGCAGAACCAGAACGGCGAATAAGTCAGCGTCGGATAGCGATCTGCAGTCCAAAGCGGAGAAGATTGTCGAGGACCTATACAAGGTGAACAAGTCGGTTAGGCGCCTGAACCTACATGCGTGCCTGTACTTCTGGGGCTGGCTTATGGTGATGCCACTGGGTACGGCAGCATATGCACTCTGGCTTTAACCGTATGAAAAGACTGTGTTACCACAGCGTCCTGTGTTACTATGTTCAACATAGCAAATCGCATTTTGCGCCCAAAAAAGCGTGATAGCACATTCTGTAGCACAACCATTTTTCTCACTTAATTGACGTTTATTATCAAATACTTAACGACAAGATAAATCTTGAAAATCCGCGTGTCGCTGGTTCGATTCCGGCTCTGGGCACCACTTAAATCCCCCCCAACGAGATACTTGGCGACGGCACAGCTTTGCGTTTGTGCGTTGCACAGGCAGAGCGTGTGTTTGCCTGAGTTCCTGTGCCCGGTCAGCAGTTGCACGGGTCAGGTGCAGTGACGAGCAAAGCGTTTGGGATCGCTGTGGCGGAAGGGTTGGGTTTGTTCGTGCGTGCAAGGCAGGGTCCGTGCTGCGGGCAGGCTCGACGCGGGGTGGGGCAGGCTTGGGCGCGTTTTTGCCCAGACGGCGCGGAATGCGCGACCGTGCGACGGCGCGGTCCCGGCCTCCGTTGCGGTGCGGATGCGGTGTTCGTCCCGCCCGGTACCTGCCCGGCCATGACCGCCGCCCGCATCTTGACCCATGTCAGCGCACAGGCGGTGCAGTCAATTCAGTATGGCGTTGCGTTGAGGGGACGCTGGGAGAACGGCCATGATGAACGGATTTGGAACTGGCATGGGGTTTGGCGCTGGTATCGGCATGGTGCTGATCCTTGTGCTGGTGGTCTTGGCGATTGCGGCGCTGGTGAAGTACCTGCGCGGCTGACGCTGGACCTGCCGCGAGGACGTGCAGGGCGGCAGGGGCGTGCGGGGAGGGATGATGCCTTCAGGCCCGCTTGCTTGGGGGCGGTCTGTCCCAAGGGCATCCCGGATGGTGATGGGCCTGTGACGGATGGGCGCGGGCGTGATTGGCCCGGCCTGCGGAGCCGAAAGGGGGGCGCCAACGAGGGGTCGTGGCGTGTTCAGGCGGTCAGCAGGCGGCGGGCGGCGAGCCAGCTTGCCAGCGCCATCGCGCCCGCTGTGGCAAGGCAGAGCGGCAGGCCGCCGATCTGGTAGCTGAGGCCGGAGAGAAGGGTGCCGAGCAGGCGTCCGGCGGCGTTGGCCATGTAGTAGAAGCCCACGTCGCGGGTGATCCGGTCCGCCGATCCGAAGGCAAGGATCAGGTAGGAATGGACCGACGAGTTCACCGCGAAGACGAAGCCAAAGGCAAGGAGGCCCGCGATCAGGCTGGCGGTGAGGGCGGCTGTCGGTTCGGCCATGAGGGCGGCCATGGCGGCGAGGAGGAAGGGGATCGGGATCAGGGCACCGGACCACGTGACCGCCTTGCGGGTGATGGCACCCTGCGGCTGGTCGGGCCCGCCGAGGATGCGGGGGGCGATGGCCTGCACCGCGCCATAGGCGATGATCCAGAGCGCCATGAAGCCACCGACAAGGAAGAAGGCCTCGCGGCGGCCTTCGGCCGTGCCGTCGGACAGGATGGACTGAAAGTAGATGGGGATGCCGACGACGAACCAGACATCCCGCGCGCCAAAGAGGAAGAGCCGCGCCAGCGACAGGCGGTTCACGCGGGGATCGCGCGCGCGCCAGCCGGACCATGCCTCTTCGCCCTTCATCCGGCCCGGCAGGCCGGGGGGCAGGAACAGGGCGACGGCGACAAGGATCACAAGCAGGACGGCGGCCATGGACCAGATGGCGGTCTGGAACCCCGCAAGCGCAAGAAGTGCCGCGCCGAGGAAGAAGCCCGCGCCCTTGACCGCGTTCTTCGATCCGGTCAGGGCGGCGACCCAGCGGAACAGCCCGCCGCCCGTCGTGGGGGCGAGGTGTTTGACGGCGGATTTGGAGGACATCTTGGCAAGGTCCTTGGCCACGCCGGACAGGCCCTGCACCGCCATGACAAAGGCGACAGAGGCGGGGATCGTCCATGTCGGGTCCAATTGGGCGAGGGCGGCGAGGGCTGCGATCTGGAGCGTGAGGCCCCCGAACAGCGTTGCCGCCAGTCCGAAGCGGGCGGCGAGCCAGCCTGCCGCAAGGTTGGTCGCGATGCCCGCGCATTCGTAGAGCAGGAAGAGCCATGCAAGCTGGATCGGGGTGAAGCCGAGCCCGTTGAAATGCAGCAGCACCAGCATCCGCAGCGCGCCGTCCGACAGCATGAAGGCCCAGTAGGCCGCCGTGACCGCGACATAGGCGCGGATCGGGTCGGGGGGCGGGGTGGCGGTGCTGTCCGGCATGGTCACAGGCCGCCTGCGACCATGCGGGTGATGTCGGCCAGACGGCAGGCATAGCCCCATTCGTTGTCATACCACGCATAGACCTTCACCTGCGTGCCGCCTGTCACCATGGTCGAGGGCGCGTCGATGATCGCCGAGCGCGGGTCGTTGGTGAAGTCGGACGACACGAGGGGGCGGGTTTCATGGCCGAGGATGCCTTTGAGCGGGCCTTCGGCGGCGGCGGCGAAGAGGGCGTTGACCTCGTCCACCGTGGTGGGGCGTTCGACTTCGAACACGCAGTCGGTGAGCGAGGCGTTGAGCAGCGGCACGCGGACGGCGTGGCCGTTCAGGCGGCCCTTGAGTTCGGGGTAGATCAGGGTGATGGCCGTGGCGGACCCGGTCGAGGTGGGGATCAGGTTCATCAGCGCCGAGCGGGCGCGGCGCATATCCTTGGCGGGGCGGTCCACGATGTTCTGGGTGTTGGTGACATCGTGGATCGTGGTGATGGAGCCGTGGCGGATACGCAGGGCGTCATGGATCACCTTGACCACCGGGGCGAGGCAGTTGGTCGTGCAGGAGGCGGCGGTCAGCAGGGATTGCGACCCGTCATAGAGGTGGTGGTTCACGCCATAGACGATGTTCAGCGCGCCGCCATCCTTGACCGGGGCGCTGACGACGACCTTCTTCACGCCAGCGGCGAAATAGGGCGCGGTCTTGGCTGCCGTCTTGAAGACGCCGGTGCAGTCGATCACCAGATCAATGCCGAGATGGGCGAGGGGAAGGGATTCGATCGTCTTTTCATGGGTCAGGCGGATGGGCCGCCCGTTCAGGACAAGGTGGCCCTCCGTCTGGGCGACCGGGGTTTTCCAGCGGCCATGGACGGAGTCGAATTCCATCAGCAGGGCGTGCTGTTCGGCATCGCCCACCGGATCGTTCAGCAAGACGAGGTCGCCGCCCGCGCCCGTGTCGATCAGGTCGCGCAGGACGAGTTTTCCGATGCGGCCAAGGCCGTTCAGGGCGATACGCGGCATGGGGTCAGCCTTTCGGGTTGGTGGCGTCGAGACCTATGGCATCGACGCGGGCTTGCAGGGAGAGGCGGGTGAGTTCGGCGAAGGGCAGGGCCACGAAGGCCGCAATCCGGCGGCGGAGGGCGGCGTAGGTCTGCGCGAAGACGAGCGCCTTTTCGGCATCTGTGCCGGTGGCCTTGACCGGGTCGGGCAGGCCCCAATGGCCGGTGATGGGCTGGCCGGGCCAAGGGGGGCATTCCTCGGCTGCCGCCGTGTCGCAGACGGTGAAGACGAAATCCATCGTCGGGGCATCGGGCTGCTGAAACGCGGCAATATGTTTGGCGCGCATGTCGCCCACCGCGTGCCCGTTGCGCGACAGCACGTCGAGGGCGAAGGGGTTCAGGGCGGTGCCGGGGCGCGTTCCGGCAGAGTGGGCGTGGAAGCGACCTTCGCCGAGATCGCGCAAGAGCGCCTCGGCAAGGATCGAGCGGGCAGAGTTGCCCGAACAGACAAAGAGGACGTGGAAGCCGTGGTCGGGCAGGGGGGCCGTCGGCGGGGTGGTGCCGAGCGGGGGCAGCAGGTCGGGACGGGCGCGGCCAAGGTCAAGGGCGAGGTAGCCGATCAGCGACTCGGTCCCAGAGAGGTTGACGGCGTAAAAGAGGGACCGTCCGCGCCGTTCGACCGTCACGAGGCCGGATGCAGTCAGGTCCGCCAGATGGTGCGACAGGGTGTTCTGCTTGAGGTCCAGCGCTTCGGCGATTTCGGTGGGGCGGGCGCCGTGCGGCGCAAAGCGCATCAACAGCCGGAAGACGGCGAGGCGGTCGGGATGACCGAGCGTGGCAAAGGCTGTTGCGGCGAAGTTATCCATATTTCCTGAATTATCGAAATATGGGTGATTGGCAAATGAAGATTTCATGACAGGATCGGCGGGTCCATGGGGATGGTCGTCCCCGTCGGTTCATCCGTCCGTCCGGCAGTGATGGGCCCGTGTTCGGCGGGGTGCCTTGCCCGCCGTCCAAGGGGTGCGGCATGGGCGCGGCTGGAGTGGGTCGGTGCCTGATGTTGGCGGGGCCAGCAGCCGTTGTCCGATCAGGCGAGTGTCTTGGTGAAGAGGATCCAGTCGGTGGCGTCCACCTGCCAGTCGCCCTTGACCACGGGGCGGCGGGCGACTTCGGCATAGCCTTTGGCGGTGTAAAGGCGGAGCGCGTCGCGGTGGGTGTCTTCGGCGATCAGGCTGATGGTGGTGCGGCCCGTGGCACGGGTGACGGCTTCGGCATGGGCGAGGAGCGCGGAGCCGAGCCCCTGGCCGCGATGGGCATCATAGGTGGCCAGCAGGTTGAGATACCACGCGCCGGGGGCGAGGGCTTCGAGTTCCAGCAGCGGGACGAAGATCGGCGGGGTGTCGGGGTCGATGGGCGCGGGGTCGTCTTCGGCCGGGTAGCCCAGAAGGCAGGCGGCAACGGTGCCGTCCAGTTCGGCAATCCATGCATTGCGGTAAGAGAAGTTGCCGGTTTCGCGCGCGGCGCGTTCGCGGCCATAGGCCCAAGGGTCGCCGTCGGGGCCGACCGACTTGCGCCAGAAATGCAGGGGCAGGTCGTCGGCCGCCATGTTGATGAAACGCACAAGGTGTTCGGCATCGGCGGCTGTCGCTTCGCGGATCAACATGGTCTGTTCCTTTCTTGCGCCCCTGACGTGACGCGGGGATGCTTAGCAGTGTCCTCGGACCTTGTCAGCCTGTGGCGGGGGGCCTATCCGGGGGGAACCGACAGGGATGGGAGACGAAGATGGCCGACATGGTATTCCGCTTTCCGGCGCCGGGGCCGGAGCCGATGGTGACGGATCTGGACGGGTGGACGAAGGTCGAGGGCCACCCGACGATGAAGACTTGGGTGCAGCACACGTCGATCGATGGCAGCGTGATCAGCGGGACGTGGGAGGCGACGCCGGGAACATGGCACGCACGCTATAAATTCTACGAGTTCGTGCATCTGATCGACGGGCAGATCACCATCACGCCGGACGGGGCCGCGCCGGTGACGCTGCGCCCCGGCGACGGGTTCGTGGTGGAGCCGGGGTTCGAGGGGACGTGGCGGATCGACGCCCCGGTGCGCAAGCATTTCTGCATCAAGCTGAAGTGAACAGGACGCCACCGGTCAGGCGGTGGCGGATCTGAGCATGGTGTCGGGACCGCGGGCGGATGCGGATCCGGTCCGATGACTCGTGGGCGGGCGGCGGGTGGCGGGCGGCGGGCGGGGCATGGTCGGCAGACCCGCCGTCGCCCTGCGGATAAGGCTGGTCCGCAGGCGGTGGGCGGCGGGGCGGATGTCAGGGTGGACGGCGGCGGTCACGGAGAGGTGGGGCGAATCTCCTTTTGGCCGATCGAACGCGGTTGGGGTCGTGGGTTCATGGCGCGCGAAGCTGCGATTTCGGTATGCAATGGGATGCGAATGCGAACCGATTGCAAAAAGCAAGCGGAATCAGATGATTGCAGGTCCGACATCTGGACCGCGAGCCTGTCGTGACTGCGAATGCTATTTCTTATGATTTCTCTTGTTAATTACTGTCATTGTGATTTATATTGTATTGATTTTTGTGG
>JBDKFE010000020.1:0-40451 GCA_039798885.1 Pseudomonadota bacterium
CGGACCGAAATCGAAAGCGCCGATCTGGGCTATGCGCGCTACCTGAAGGACCGTGCGGCCAAGGCGCAGGGTTTCGGCGCGGTGCAGCCCGCCTGACCCGCGCGCGGGCCTTTCAGGCCACAAGCGCGCGGCGGCGGCGATCCACCGAGGACGGGATGCGGAGTTGGTCGCGGTATTTCGCGACCGTGCGGCGGGCAAGCCGGATGCCGTCTTCCCGACCGATGATGCGGGCGATGGTGTCATCCGACAGCGGGTCATCCGGGCTTTCGGCAGCGATGAGTTTCTGTACCCGGTGACGGATGGCCGAGGCGGAACCTGCCTCGCCGGTTTCGCCATCCCGGGACGCGAGGGCCGCGCTGAAGAAGGCCTTCATCGGAAAGGTGCCCTGCGGCGTTGCAATCAGGAGGCCCGAGCAGACGCGGGACACGGTGCTTTCGTGGACACCCACGGCTTCGGCCACTTCGCGCAGGACCATGGGGCGCATGCGAGCAGGGCCGTGTTCAAGGAATTCCGTCTGGCGGCGGACGATTTCCGCACCGACCTTCAGCGTCGTCTGATTGCGGTGTTCCACCGCGCGGGACAGCCAGCGCGCGACCGACAGGCGTTCAGAGACCCATGCGTTCGCCTCGACCTTGCGGAGGGCAAGGCGGCGGGCTTCGCCTTCCTTGACCACGACCGTCGGGAGGGTGGAGCGGTTGAGGTCCACGCGCCAGCCTTCGGGCGCGCGGGTCACGATCAGGTCCGGCGCGCGCTGCGGGGTGGGCACGCCGTCGAAGGTGGCACCGGGCTTGGGGTTGAAACTGCGAAGTTGGCGCAGCATGGCCTTCAAATCCTCCAGCGAGACGGCGCAGAGACGGCAGAGGCCGCGCAGATCGGCCTGCGCGAGCATCGGCAGATTGTCGAGCAGGACCGCGAAGGCGGGCGTCAGAAGGCCCTGATCGACCGCCTGCAGGCGCAGGCAGTCGGCAAGGTTGCGGGCGAAGAGACCCGCAGGTTCCACGCGCTGAAGTTTTGCGAGAAGGGCAAGCGCTTCGTCTTCGGTGATGAAGAGGCGAAGGGCGATATCGGTGATATCATGACCCAACCATCCCGAAGGTTCGAGCGCTTCGAGGAAGGCTTCTGCCATCAGCCGTTCGGCGGCGGTCAGGTCGAGGCGGTTCACCTCGGCTGCGGCATGGGCGTAAAGGGAGGGGCCGGGATCGGCGGCAAGCTGGCCGAGGTGGTCCCAGTCGTCATCGCCCGCGCGCATCTGCGAGGGCAGCGTCAGGTCGCGGCCGGATCGGGGCTGCGCCGCGCGCGCGCCAAGATCGAGAAAGGGGTTCTCTTCGGCCTGGCCTTCGATGAAGGACGCGAGGTCGGTGTTGCCCATCTGCAGAAGCTGGATGGCCTGCTGAAGCTGGGCCGTCACCACGAGGGATTGGCGTTGGGAAATCGACTGAGAGGTGAACAGTTGCATGTTGGGTGACTCCTTGAGGCGACTGTGACTCGACCCCGCAGACCCGTGCAAAATAATGGTTTGACACCCCTAAAACGGCCACGCGTACCGTTTTCCGACGGGAACGCTGACCCCTAAGCCATTGAAATGAAAAGGCCCCGGCGCAAGGACGCCGGGGCCGTTCTGGATCGCTGTCGGATTTCCGTCAGCCGCGGAGCAGACTCAGGACGTTCTGCTTGGACGAATTCGCTTGGGCAAGCATCGCGGTGGCGGCCTGCGAAAGGATCTGGCCACGGGCGAGGTTGGTCGATTCCTTGGCGAAGTCGGCGTCCACGACCTGCGATTTTGCGGCCTGAACCGAGACCGAGATATTGGTCAGGTTCGAGATCGTCGAGTCGAGTCGGTTGGACATGGCACCAAGGCTACCGCGCGCCTGGCTGATCTTCTGGAGCGCCACGTCGATGACGGTGATCGCTTCCGCCGAAGCTTCTGCCGTCGACAGGTCCACGTCGGCCACGGATTCAAGGGTCGCGGCATTGGCCGTGTCCGAGAAGAAGCCGGTTTCCGGCGGGGTTGCCGCACCGTCGATCGCCGCCGAGTTGACCGAGAAGGTCTGGGTGGAGGTAAAGGTCACCTGACCCGTGACGGTCGCGTCATTGTCGGTGTTGTCGAGCGTCAGCGTGTCCGGGGTCGCGTCTTCGGTGCCGTCGGTGTTCAGGCCCGTCACATCCATCGTCGCTTCGGTTGCCGAGCCAGAGTCGGCGGCGGCGTAGTCCGTGATCTCGATGTTCTTGCCGGTCGAGTCGGTCAGGATGATTTCCGAATTGTCGGCACCCATCGAAGCGGTGACACCCGTCGAGGTGGTCTTGGTGTTGATCGCATCCCGCAGCGAACGCAGGTCCGACGTGTTCGAGATCGCGACAGTGCCGATGTCAGAGCCGTTCACCTTGAAGGTGATCTTGCCGACGTCGGACAGGCCCGACAGCTTGGCCTTGGACACCGCGGTCGCCTGCACACCGGTCTGGGCGGAGAGGGCATTCACTTCTGCGGCGAGTTCCTTCGCCGACATATCGGCGGTCGTGGTGATTTCGGCGTTGCCGGCATGGCCGGAGATGACGAGCTGCTTGCCGGTCGTCACGCCGCCAGCGGCAGCGATAGAGACTTCGGACTTCGCCTTGTAGGCGCCGATGTCGGTGGCGGCGGCGGAGTCGATCGAGATGTTCAGCGTCTGGCCAAGGTCAGCACCGATCTGGAATTGCTTGCCCGTGAAAGAGCCGTCCATGACCTTCATGCCGTTGAAGGTGGTGTTTTCGGCGATGCGGTTGATTTCCGCGACCAGCTGCCGGGCTTCGGCGGTGATGTTGCCGCGGTCGGAACCGGTGTTGGTGTCGTTGGCCGACTGGACGGCCAGTTCGCGCATACGCTGCAGCATGTTCGACACTTCGACATGCGCGCTTTCCGTGGTGTCCAGCAGGTTCTTGCCGTCGGACGCGTTGCGGATCGCCTGATTGATACCCATCACCTGTGCGGTCATCTTTTCGGCGATGGCCATACCGGCCGCGTCGTCCTTGGCGCCGTTGATGCGCAGACCGGAAGACAGGCGGGTCATGGCGGTGTTGAAGTCGTCCGTCACTTTGGCCATGTTCGCCTGCGCGGCGATGGCACCGATGTTCGTGTTGATCGTCGTCATGGTTACAGCCTCCTGATTACCATCGCGCTTCGTTCGTTGCGCTCGGCAATGACAACGACCCCGCCCGAAAAGGTTTAGCGGGCCCAAGAAGAATCCTGCTGGCACGGGTCTTGCCATGTTTTCCAGACAGCCTTGCGCGTGGCGCGCGCGCGACATGCGCGGGGTCCCTTGGGAACCCTAATTCTTGGCGCGCGGCGGTCGTAACGGGGACGGAAGAGGGAGAGCCTGAACATGGCCGTGGACATCCTTTCGAAACTGAACACCAACGGCTCGGGCCTGAACCTGCGCGAGTTGGCGACGTCGCTGACGGCGGCAGAGATCGCACCCCTGCAGCAGGCCCAAACAAAGAAGGCCGAGGCGGCGCAGCTGTCGCTGTCGGCGCTGGGTCAGGTGCGGGCGCAGTTCACGGCGCTGACGTCGGCGGTCGACCTGCTGCGCGAAAATCCCGTGCTGCGGGCGACATCCAGCAACGCGGGCGTTGCGGTGCGGGTGACGGATGCGTCGAAGATCACGGATCAGGCCATGACGATAGAGGTAGACCAGATCGCCCAGCGGCAGGTTTTGGAATTTGCGGGCTTTGCCTCTAGGGATGCGTTGGTGGGGGGCGGGTCGCTGCAAGTGGAAATCGGCGTCTGGTTCGACGATGCAGGGAAACAAGCCTTTGCCGTCGACCCGGAAAGTACGGTGCGCACGCTGACCATTCCGTCCGGCGCGACGCTGTCGATGCTGGCCGAGACGCTGGATGCACTGCCGGGCATGCAGGCGCGCGTCGTGGAAAAGGGGGACGGCACCTTTTCGCTGGGCGTGGTGAGCGACCTTGGCGCGGCGTCGGCCCTGCGTTTCACAGCGACCGAGACGGTTGCGGGGTTGTCGGCCTTTGACACGACCGCGACCAACGCGACCAAGCAGATTCAGGCAGCGCAGGATGCGGTGATCTCGGTCGACGGGATTGCGGTTTCGCGCGATTCCAACGTGATCGACGATTTGCTTCCGGGGGCCACGCTGGACATCACGGCGCAGCCGGGGACCGTGGCGCGGGTCGAATTCGCGCGGGATATCGAGACGGCGCGTCTGAACATGCAGGCGCTGGTGGATCAGGTGAACGCGACGCGAAAGCTGTTGTCCGACTTGTCGGTGCGCGGTGCGGGCGGGGCAACGCCGGGGGCTCTGGCCGGGGATCGGCTGGTCGAGAAGTTGAAGGGCGATCTGACCGCGCTCTTGTCTGCACCGTTGGCCGGTTTCGGCGGTGCACCGAAGCGGCTGTCAGATTTCGGCGTGGCGACCAACCGGGACGGCACGCTGCGGCTGGACCGGACGCGGTTCGAAAGGGCCTTCGAAACGGACCCGGCCGTCTTTGACCTGCTGTCCGAGGACCGGCTCTCTGCCGCAACGGCGGGGGCAGAGGTCAAGGGCGTTCTGGGGCCATCGGCCAAGGCCGGGACCTATGCCTTTGTCCGCGATGCGGTCAGCGGATCGGCCACGCTGAACGGCGAGGCGATCATGGGCATGCCGCTGTCGGACGGACGGTTCCAGTACAGGATGTTCCGGGGCGATATGGCGGGGTTGATCGTGACCGTGCCGTCGGACCTGACCAGCACCGAGGTGCGCTTTGGCCAAAGCTTCCTGTCAAAGCTGGGGGGCGTGCTGGATGCCGCGCTGTCGCCGGGAGCGAATTCGCTGGACGAACGGGAGGATCAGCTGACCTTGCGCATCACCGAGGCGACGGAACGGCTGACCGCCTTGGAAACGCGGGCCACGATGCTAGAGAAACGGTACCTATCGCGCTTTACCGCCATGGAAACGGCCATCGCGGGGATGAAAAGCACCGGGACCTACCTGACCAACCTTGTCGCGCAGTGGAACAAGGACAGCTGATGGAACCGGGGATGCGGGCGGACCAACACCCGCATCCCCAACCTGCCGTCAGATCGCAAGACCACGGCGGATGCCAAACTTCTTTATCTTTTCGATCAGGGTCGTCCGGCGCAGTCGAAGCGCATCGGCAGCCTGTGCGACGTTCCCCTGCCGCTTGTCCAGCGCGGCTTCGATCAGCGCGACTTCGATGTCGCGGATATAGCCGCGCAGGTCGATATCGCCCAGACGGGACAGCGCATCGTGGAACTGCGACGGGTCGGGCAGTTCACCCTTGGCCTGCGGCGCGGGCGGGTCCGGCATCACGAAGCTGTCGGTCTCGGGGTCGGGCATCGCCATGCCAAGCAGGTTGTCACGCACATGGCGCGCCGTGACCATCCGGCCCGGCAGCATGACGAAGGCGCGCATCAGGACGTTCTTCAGTTCGCGGATGTTGCCCGGCCAACTGTGGGCCGACAGGGCACGCAGCGCGCCCAGATCGAAATGCGGCGCGTCCAGTGCGGGGTGCTGCGCGCAATGATCATCGATCAGTCGCGCAAGGATCAGCGGGATGTCTGCGGTGCGTTCCGCGAGGCTGGGCACGATCAGCGGGAAAACCGAGATGCGGTAGAAAAGGTCGGCGCGGAAGTCGCCGCCTTCGACCGCCGCGGTCAGGTCGCGATGGGTGGCTGTGACGAGGCGGAAGTCCACGGTCTGTTCCGAGGTGCCGCCGAGGCGCTGGATGCGGCGGGTTTCAAGGACGCGCAACAGCTTGGCCTGCAGGGCGAGGGGCATGTCACCGATTTCGTCCAGAAACAGCGTGCCACCGGCGGCCTGTTCGATGCGACCGGGGCGGGCGCGATCGGCACCGGTGAAGGCCCCCTTCTCATGTCCGAAAAGTTCGGATTCCAGAAGCTCTGCCGGGATCGCGGCGCAATTCACGGCGACCAACGGACCCTTGCGGCCAGAGGCGCGGTGGATGGCGTCGGCCACCAGTTCCTTTCCGGCACCGGTCGGTCCCCGGACAAGAACCGCAGCATCAGAGACGGCAACCGCCGCAATCATGCGCTTGAGCTGACGCATCGGGGCGGTTTCGCCCACGATGATCCGGTCGATCGTACTGGCAGGAAGCGGCAGAGCCTGAACGGTGTAATCGCGATCAATCCAGTGAGTCGTCATACCCAACCTCCAACGGGCTACGTTATCGACATGATAGGTCCGGGCAGTTCAGAGCAATGGCACCGCAGGAGAAGGTCGGCTTGCGAAAGGTATGGGGTACAGTGCCGGGTATCGGCGCATTGCATCCGAAAGGATGCATATTTTCTTCATTGATTACAGTTGTTTACAATAATTTATACAAAGAGTTTATGCCGTGGGTCAGGGCGTTTCGGCAAGGATCGTACGCATATCTTCGACCTCGGGCCAGCGGTGGCGCAGGCGCCGGGGCAGGGTTTCGGGAAGGGCCAGCGTCGCAGTCGCCGCAGCAATCACCATCGGAAGATCAGGCGGCGGCGCGCGGTGTGCAGCCCGTCCAGACGGTCTGCGCGGTGGCGCAGCGGAAGGGTTTCTGTCCGCGTCGGCCTCTGGGTCTGGCTGGACTGCTTCTACCGGGACCGCGTCAAGCGGTGTCTCGCCGCTGAACCCATCCGCCGGGGGCGCGGCGGTGATCGCGACCAGCGGCTCTCCGGCAAAGGCGAGGATGCCGCGCAGATTGGTGGGCAGACCCACCACGCGCATCGTTTCGCCGCCGTCGGGTGCCAGTTCAAAGCTGCCTTGCGCGGCAAGGACCTTTTGCAGATAGCGCTTGCCGCGTTCGGGATCGGTCGAATGATAGGCGGCGGCGGCGGTGTCCCACGATCCCAGCCGACTTTGCAGTTCCACCATGAAGCGGGCGGCGTAGCGGGTGTTGCGGACGGGGTCGATCATCTCGGCTGCGGATGGGAAACCGGCGCTGTGCCATTTCCAGTTCAGTTGCATGCAGCCAACGTCGATATTGGTCACACCGCGCGCGACGGCCTGTTGCAGATAGGCAAGCGCCTCTTCGCGGGTGTCGAAATACATCCCCTTCCCGCCTTCGTTCAGGGTCCAGGGCCAAGGCGCGAACCCACCCTTGCCGTCACCGCGCCCTGCTTCCACCAAAGAGATCGCGGGAAGCAGGCCATCGGGCAGGCCCGCCTCTGCCCCCGCATCGGCGGCGAGGCGCGCGCAATCCTGTGCAGCCGCAGGGACCGCGAGAAGGAGGGAAAGGGCAATGGCGCGGATCATGCCCATCCCCTGCAAGCGGCGGGCCAGATCAGCGCAGGTAATCGAACAGGCTTGTCCCGTTGATCTTGACAAAGCTTTGCTGCGAGGCCTGCTCGGTCAGAAGAAATTGCTGGAGCCTTGTCAGGGCCGCCGCAACGTCGAGGTCTTCCAGCCCAGCCACGGCCTGATCGATGCGAAGCTTGCGGTCGGCAAGCACCTTGCCGTGATCTTCGGCCAGACGGGCCAGCGCGCCCACCTCGGCCCGCTGTGCCGCGATATGGGCCACGGCATCCCCGAAGGCCCCCACCATACGGTCGGCGGACAGCTTTTCGGGGCGCAGGGTGACGCCGGTCCGGTTGGGGCGGAAGTCAGTGTCCAGCGACACGAAACTGGCCACCGGCGACCGGCCAGCATCGGGCTGCGCGACGTTCGAAAGGCGGATGTCGCCCGCGGATTCGAGGATGAAGCCCTGCCCATCCTCGGACAGGCGCGCCGACACGCCCGTTTCGGGGGCGGCGGCGTTCAGGGCGGCGAGCATGGCATCCGGCGTGCCCCTCATCACCTCGGCCACAATATGCGCGGTTCCCTTGGGGCCGGTGATATCGAAGGACAGCGTGACCGGGTCGCGCGTGGCCGTGGGGGAAAAAAGGCCGCGCTGATCGACGACGTGATGCGCGCGCGATGGTTGCAGCGGCAGGGTCAGCGACGCGATCAGGTCGTCGGCCATGGCAAAGAGGCTGCGGGCCGTCCCGTCGTCGGTTGGGACGGACATGAAAACATCCGCCCCGTTCAGTCCGGTCGGCAGCATGGCGGTTTCGGTCAGGCGCAGTGCGGGTCGTCCCCCGTCACCACGGTAGTCTATGCCGCTTGCGCCTTGGACGAAGGGCTCGGTGCTGCCAAACCCGGCGAAGAGCGGCAGACCCATCGTGTCGGTCGAATTGGCCGAAGTCAGCAGGGCGGTCCGCAGGGCGACCGCCTCGGCCCGGAGGCCGGCGAAGCCTTCTTCGGTCAGGGTGTCGTTCGCGGCCTGAATGGCGATCTGCTGAAAGGACCGGACGATGTCCGCCACACCGCCCATTGCAAGGTCAGCCTGCGCCAGACGGTCAGAGGCGAGCGTGACGTTTTCGGTAAAGCGGGCAATCGCGCCGCGCTGTTCCGTTACGGCCGAAAGCTTGGCCGCGCGCATGGGATCGGCGGACGGACGCGGGTCGTTCTTGCCGGACGAGATGCGCGACTGCAGGTCCGCGATTTCTGCCCCGAGACGGTTGAAATTCTCCATCGATATCTTGCCGAAGAGGGCATTTCCGATGCTGGTCATGGATCAGGCCTTCGCGTCAGACAGAGTTGAGCAGGGTTTCGAAAAGTTCTTTGGCAACCGTCATGATCTGGGCGGCGGCCTGATAGTTCTGCTGAAGTTCCAGCAGGCGCGCGGCTTCGCGATCCAGATCGACGGCCCCCTGTTCGGCATCGGCGCGACGAATGGTGTCGTTCACGGCGGTGACGGCAGAAAGCTTCTGTTCGGCGGCCGAGGCGCGGGTGCCGATTTCGGATTGCAGGTCCGACAGGATGCGGGCGAAACCGCCCTTGCCGGTCTGTAGGTCGGGGAAGCGCAGGGCGAGGATGGCATCGAGGGCGCGACCGTCGTTGCGACCATCGCTGTTTGCCGTCAGACGGAAGGCATCCCCCGTCGTCGGATTGCCCGAGACGGCGATGGAAAGACCGTCGATGACGGTTCCACCCGTGCTGTCCAAAACGCGGGTCCCGATCGAATGGCCGGTCGCGATGTCGAAAAGCCCGACCCGGCGCGCATCGGCATCGAGGATGCGCAGTTCGACCGGCGCGGCGACCGCGGGCGGTTGGCCGGTCGTCACCCGCCCGGCCAATCGCAGGGCACCGCTGCCCGTCATCACCACGATCAGGTCTTCGGGCGGCAGATTGGTCAGGGTCAGCCGTTGGCCAACAAGCGAGGAGGTGGTCACGCTTGCCGGGATGGGTGTTCCATCCGCCGAACGCAGGACGAGGTCTTCGCCCGACGCAGAGATGGCGACACCCAGCGACGGGATGCCTGCGGCTTCGGCACCGGGCAGGATGCGCGCGGCGGCGGCGGTCGCCGGAATTTCCAACGTGAGGGACCCGTTTGCGGTGAAGCCGACCGTGCCGGGAAATCCCGCCGGGACAGAGACGGTCGGGCCTGCGTTGACGGTCACCGCGTATCGGGTCGTGCCGATCTCGACCGTCAGGGCGGCGGGTGGCGTGGCGGGCTGCCCGGTCAGGCGGGTCGTGGGGTGTTGTGCTGCAGACAACCCGAAAGCCGCGGACGAAGTGGTGGACGGAACCGACAGGAAGGCTGCATCCGTGCTGCCACCGTTTACCACCAGTTGCAGGCGGTTCAGCGCATCGAAACTGGCCGACAGGCGGCCCGGTTCGGGGCCAAGAACGGCGACGGTGCCCTTCGTCATTCTCAGGACGTAATCCTGTCCGTCCAGCCGGATCAGCGTGCTGGCGCCTTCGGTCGGCAGGCGGGCAAGCGCTGCGCCGGTCATCGCGGCGACGGGCATCCCCTCGCGCACGAGCGTTGCGAGTCCGGCGGCGACTTCGGCAGCCGTTGCTGTCGCAGCCACGGTGGTGTCGAGCGTGACGGATCGCCCGGCAAGGGACAGCCCATAGCGCGTCGGCCCGGCAAGCACGGCGGTGCCATCGCCCTTCGCCCCGGTCGCATCCAGAGAGGGATCGATTGCAAAGGTGAGAACGCGCGTCGCACCCGCGTCAGAGACGGCAGAGGAAACAAGTCCACCCATCAGCGCGTCGGCAGTGGAATCGGTCCGCGCGCCGTCATGGGTCAGGGTGAAGCGCTGCGATTGGGCCACCGTGATGCGCCCGGAAAGACGCGCGGCATCCGCCGTTGCCCCCAGCGTCACGGGCGTTCCATCAGGAAGGCCGAGGGCATTCGTCGTCCGCAGCATCGCGGTCCCGCCCGCGTCATGGCGAAAGCCGGTGATGCGCAGGTCCGCACCGTCGGCTTGGCTGAACATCAGGCGCGACCCGTCCGGCGAAAGTTCTGCGGTGACCCCGCTGCTGCCCGACAACGCATTCACGGCAAGCAGAAGCGACTCCAACCGTCCCCCGGCCACGTCACCCGACACGGCAAGCGGCGTCGCATTCACGCCTTCAAGCATGAAGCGGACAAGTCCATCCTGCGGGATTTCAAGCGTGGCCGTGGTCTGGGCCGTTGCCACCATCCCGGGATAGGCGTCGTTCAGAAGGGTTGCCAAGCGACGGGCGCTGCTGCCTTGCGGCAGGGTGATTGCTTGCGGGCTGGCACCCGGCTGTTCCAGCATCAGCGCGCGCGCCGGGGCGGCGGCGGCTTCGGCGGACCCGGACCATGTTGCAGCGGGGTGGACGGCAAAGGACACGGTCTGCAAGCCTGTGGCCTGCGTGCTGTCCAACGTCAGCCCGCGGTAGCCGTTGCCGCCCGGAGCCTGAAGGTAATCGGTGACGTATTCCGCGCCGGGAAGAAATCCGTTCGCGGTGGTGAACAGCAGCGCGACATCCGCCGCCGTCATCGGCGTGCCCGCGACGTGCCGACCCTCGCGCGTGAAAATCTGGACTGTGCCCCCCTGATCCGCTGCCGGAGACACCGTCGCCGCCGTACCATCAATCGTGGCGGACCCGAAATTGCCGCTGTTCCGGGCAAGGGTCAGCAGACCATCGCTTCCGGCGGCGGCGAGTCCCAGACGGGCGAAGGTTTCGCCCGTGGCGGTTTCGAACTGGCCTGCGGTCAGTGCAGCCGCCAGCTGGGCGGTGGTCCATCCCGCAGGACGGGGCGTGCCGTCGGCGCGGGTGGTCAGGTCGAAGCTGTGCGTCGTGCCGTCGATGGTGACGGAAAGAGTGCCGGCAGAGGCGGCCTGCGCGTCCGTCAGGGTGACGTCGGCAGTGGCCTGCGCGCCCAGACTGGCAAGGGACAGGGAGGTCGTGCCCGCAGGGATGTGACCTACGACCCCTGCCGAAAGCAGGGTGACGGCCCCTGCCCCGCCCGCCCCGCCGCCAAGGACCGTGGACAGCGCGGGACCGGGTGGCGCGGCCACCGTGGTCGCCTGCATCTTGACCGACCCGGACCCCGCATTGCCCGGCGCGGGCGCGACCAGCGTCGCGACGGCTGCGGCAAGGCGTTCGGGCACTTCGGGCAGAAACCGCATGTTGGCGGCACGGCCCATGGTCGGAGAGAAGATCAGCCGGTCGCCGTTCGCAGGCGCACCCTCGATCTCGATCGTGAGGCCGGGCAGCACGAGCAGGCGGTCCGCGCTGCCCAGAATGTTGCCTTGGGTATCCTCGGCCCGCCAGACGTTCAGGGCGGCATCGCGGATCAAGGTGATGGGACCGGTCGTCGCCGGTCCGGTCGGGATGATGTCGGCCCGCGCATAGCCCTGATTGCCCACAGCGCGGGTCATGTGCCAGCCGTCCAGCGAGAACATGTCCCCCCCCGGCGCCCCGGTCAGATCCAAGCCTGCGGCATGGACGGCGTTGATCTCGCCCGTCATCTTGCGGGCAAGGGCGTCGATCTCTTGCAGCGCGGCATCGATCGCGCCCAGCGCGGTGACATAGCCGCCCAGCGCACCCGACCCGATCATCCGGCTTTCGGTCACGGCACCGGTGCGCGCTATGTGCAGCGTCAGGTCGGGATCGCCCGTGACGGTCAGGTTGGCCGCGCCGCCGTCGCCCAGCACTGTCGGCCCACCGCCCGATGTGCCGAGCGTGACCGTGGCCCGACCATAGGGGTCAAGGTCGACGGCTATGCCCAGTTGGCGGGCAAGGCTGGACAGCAGGCGGTCGCGTTCGTCATGCAGCGGGTTCAGGGCACCCACCGTCCCGGTGTTCGACGAAAAGCGCTGCTGCAACTCTTGCAGATCGTGCAAATCCGTCGTGGCCTGCGTGGCGGCCATTTCTGCGGCATGCAACGTATCGTCGCGCAGGCGCATCAGGTTCGCGGCGATGCCTTGGAACGCCGAGGCGAGGGTGCGCCCGGCTTCGATCGCAACCCGGCGGAGCGAGGTGTCGGCGGGCGAAGAGGCAAGGCTGCCCATAGAGGCGAAGAAATCCTCTAGCGCGGCGTCGATGCCGCCGGTGTTGGGCAGAAGCGTGGTTTCGACGGCCTTCGTCGCATCGAGATGGACTTCGGCGGCCGAGACATCGGCGGTCGAGGTGCGGAGGCGTTCGGACAAGAGGCTGTCGAAGGCGCGGCGGATCATGTCGATCTGCACGCCCTGCCCGCCCGTCGCCAACGTGGTCACCGTGGTTTGCGCGCCGCCGATCTGCGATGTGGTGACATCGCGGCGGCGGTAGCCTTCGGTGTTCACGTTGGCGATGTTTTCGCCCGTGACGCCCAGCGCGGTGCGATAGGCACCGACGGCGGAACGGGCGATGTCCATGATGTTCGACATCAGTCGGCCTTTTTCTGAACAAAGCCAAGGAATTGGCGTTCGACGGCATCAGCGATGCCAAAGCCTGTGCGACCTGCGGAGGCGCGGGCGATTTCGGCGTCGAAGAGGTCGCGGGTGCTGTCGACGGCAGAGGAGCCCATGATGTCCTCGCCCAGGGATCCGGCGCGGGCGGATTTGAGGAAGAGGCCGAGGAAGAGTTCCTCGAACCCTTCGGCGGCCTTACGCAGATCGGCCTGTTGGTCGCGCTGCGGGGTCAGGGAAAGGTGGGGGGTGGGCTTGATCTCCATCAGATCACCACGAGTTCGGCCCGAAGTGCGCCTGCTTCACGGAGCGCTTCGAGGATGGCGACAAGGTCGGAGGGAGAGGCGCCGACGGCGTTGATCGCATCGACCAGAGAGGAGAGCGACACGCCCGGATCGAAGACGAAGGCGGGCTTGGCGGTGTCGGTCGCGGCGATGGCGGTGTCGGGGGTGACGGTGGTTTCGCCGGGGACGACCACGGTGCCGTCGCCGTTCACCACGGTCGCGCCCTGTGTGACCTGCGGGTCTTCCGCGACCGAGACGGTGAGCGAGCCATGGGTGACGGCGGCGGGGGTGACGCGGACGTTGCCGCCGATGACGACAGTGCCGGTGCGCGAGTTGACCACGACCTTGGCGGCGGGGGCGTCGGGGGTGATTTCGATGTTTTCCAGCATGCCCATGAAGGTGACGCGCTGGCCCGGATCGTAGGGCGCGCGGACCGCGACCGAGGTGCCGTCAAGCGCGGTGGCGATGCCATCGCCGAAGACTTCGTTGATCGCCTTGGCCATGGCGGCGGCGGTCGAGAAGTCGGGGCGGTTGAGGTTCAGCACCAGCGCGTCCGTGTCCTGAAACGGGGCTTCGACCATCTTTTCCACCGTCGCACCACGGGGCACGCGGCCCACGGTGGGGACGTTGACGGTAAGGGACGAACCGTCCTGCCCTTCGACGCCCAGACCGCCCACGATCAGGTTCCCTTGCGCGATGGCGTAGATCTCGCCATCCGCGCCCATCAGGGGGGTCATGAGAAGCGTGCCGCCTTTCAGGGACTTGGCCGAACCGACGGTCGAGACGGTGACGTCCAGGACCTGCCCCTCTTTCATGAAGGGCGGGAGTTCGGCGGTGACCATGACGGCGGCGGCGTTCTTGGCGTTCAGGTCCTGCGTGTCGACGACGAGGCCGAGGCGCGAGATGAGCGATTGCAACGACTGAAGCGTGAGGCCCGAATTGCCGTCACCCGTGCCCGAAAGGCCCACGACCACGCCATACCCGACCAGCGGGTTGGCGCGAACGCCTGCGACGGTGGTGATGTCCTTTAGGCGGTCGGCCTGTGCCGTTGAGGCAAAGCCTGCCACGAAGGCAAGGGCTATGGCGAGGGCGCGGATCACAGCGGCGACACCGCATCCATGCCACGGCGCAGCCAGCCGGGGCGCGAGGTGTCGTGGGTGGTGCCCGCGCCGACATATTTGATCATCGCATGGGCGATGCGGTCGGATTGGACGACATTGTCGGAGGAGATGTCCTCAGGCCGGACGACGCCGGTCAGGCGGACGTATTCGTTGCCCTGGTTCAACGTCAGGCGCTTTTGGCCCATGATTTCTAACTGGCCGCCGGGCAGGACGCGGACGACCTGCACCGAGAGGCGACCGGTCAGGGAGTTGGACTGCTGGGCCTGACCACGGCCCTGATAGGACTGGTCGGTGCCTGCATCGAGAACGCCGTTGTCCAAGCCCAGGGTCAGGGCATCCGGCATATCGAGCGTGTATTCATTGCCCCGAGACCCCGATGCGGATTGCGACTTAGACGCCTGAAAACGTTCGACGAATTGCACCGTGAGGATGTCGCCCACCCGTGCGGCGCGGCGGTCAGAGGCGAAGATGCCGCCAGAGGAGGCCGTGTAGATGCCGCCCGTGGGCAGGGCGTCGCTATCGGTATAGGCGTCTTCGGGATAGACCGGGGCGAAGGCTTCGGACTCTTTTTCCTCGATATAGGTGGGGGTGCAGGCAGCAGCGGCGAGGAGCAGGGTCAGGGCGAGGGGGGCGGATTTCATCAGGCGGCCTCAGAGCTTGTTGGAGAGGAAGCGCATCATCTCGTCCGATGCGGAAATGGACTTGGAGTTCACCTCGTAGGCGCGCTGGGTTTCGATCATGTCGACCAGTTCCTGCACCACGTTGACGTTGGAGGATTCGAGCGCGCCTTGGATCAGTTTTCCCATGCCGTCTTCGTAGGGGGCGGCGACGACGGCGGGGCCGGAGGCGGTGCTTTCGACGACGAAATTCTCGCCTATCGGTTCAAGGCCGCGCGGATTTGCGAAGGATGCCAATGTGATCTGGCCGACTTCCTGCGCTTCGACCTGTCCCGGGACCTGCACGGTGACGATGCCATCTGCGGAAATGGTGATGCCGGTGGCGCCGTCGGGGATCTGGATTTCGGGCTGGATGACATAGCCGGAGGCGGTGGTCAGCGTGCCTTCGGCATTGCGCGAGAGGGTGCCGTCACGGGTGTAGCCGATGCGACCGTCGGGGAGCAGGACCTGAAGGAAGCCTTGGCCATCAATGGCCACGTCGAGGGCGTTTTCGGTCGTGACCAAGTTCCCTTGGGAATAGAGTTTTTCGGTATTCACGATACGGACGCCCGTGCCCACGGAGAGGGGTGTGGTGAGCTGCGTCGCCTCGGAGGTCTGCGATCCGGCGGGGCGGATGTTTTGGTAGAGCAGGGTTTCAAAATTGGCGCGGTCACGCTTGAACCCTGTGGTGTTCACGTTCGCCAGATTGTTGGCGATGACCTGCATCCGGGTCTGCTGGGCGTTGAGGCCGGTCTTGGCCACGTGCATCGCATCGGTCGACATGGGGTGCATCCCTTGGAGGTGTCTGTCGGGGGGGATGCTGCAAGGGGCGTGCCAGCCCACGGAGGGAGATGCGGCGGTTTTGGGGAGGGCGGGGCGGAGAGGGGTTTGGGGTCAAGGGGTTGGGCGGAACTGGCTGTCCGGTTTCTGTGCCGTATTCTGTGCCGCAAACTGTACATACGCTGCGGACGGTGGAACGCGGGTTCGCGCAACGGGTTTGGCGGGGATGCGTTCAGATGGCCATGTGGCCCTGAGCGACCAGAGGACCGACGCGAAAAGGTCCGGCGGACCTTTTCGCCGATCCGATTGCGGCGGAGGCAACGAAGCCGCAAGGGGGGATCGGCCAGACCGCACGCTTGGGACGCGGGGGAATTGGTGGATCACCCCTCTGGCATCCGCAGCAATGCGGTGCCCGCCTCGTCCATCTCTTTCGCGGTGGAGACGATGCGCATGTTGAGTTCGAAGCTGCGTTGCAGGTCGATAGAGGAGATCAGTTCCTCGGTCGTGTTGACGTTGGACCCTTCAAGCACGCCTTGCAGGACCTTGGCCTGTTGGTCGGGGGGCGGAAGGGGGCCGGTGGCGGGGCGGATCTGGCCGTCTTCGCCCTTGATGAGCGCGGCCCCGGGGGCGAGGGTCGTGGCGATGGTGGTCAAGTCGATACGTTCGCCCGGCGCGCCGTCCATCGGTTCGATGGAGATGGTGCCCGCGTCATCCACCACGATCTTGCGGAAGGGCGGCAGGACGATGGGGCGCAGGCCCTGATCGAGGATCGCTTCGCCCGCGCCGTTCACCAATTCGCCGCCCAGACCCACGCGCAGGTCGCCCCGGCGCGAGAGGGCGGGCGCGCCGCCGCCGTCAGGCTGGACGTAGAACCAGCCCTTGTCGGCGATGGCGATGTCCAGCGGTTCGCCCGTCTGATTCATGAACCCCGACAGGTCAGAAAAGCCCGCCGTTTCACGGCCGATCTGGAAGGCGCGGGGTTCGAGTGCGCCCTGATCCTTTAGGACGAAGGCCTGACCTTCGGAGAGCGTGTCGCGGCGGAAGCCGGGGACGTTCTGGTTGGCGAGGTTCTGCGCGGAGACGATCTGGGTGCCCCGGAGGTTGCCCAGAGAGTTCAGCGCCGTGTAGATCAGCCGGTCCATTCAGTCCGCCCCTTAGCTGCGGATGTTCATGATCGTCTGCATCAGGGAGGTCGACGTCTCCATCGCCTTGGCGGAGGCCTGATAGTTGCGCTGGGCGGAGATCAGGTTCACCAGTTCCTCGGTCAGTTCGACGTTCGAGCGTTCCAGCGCGCCAGAGCGCAGGACGCCAAAGCCTGCGGTGCCCGGCGTGCCGGTGATGGGCATGCCGGATTCGGCGGTGGCGGCGAAGGTGGCCTTGCCCTGCACCTTGAGTCCCTGCGGGTTGGTGAAGTTGGCCAGAACGATCTGGCCCATCGCCTGACGGCCAGAGGTGCCGTAGGTCGCCCAGACCGACCCCGACCCGTCGAGTTCGAGATTGGTCAGGCGGCCCGCTGCGCTGCCATTGTGGCTGGCGGTCACGACGGCGAAGGGCGAATCCTTGAGGCGCGAACCCCCAAGATCGACGGTGAGGCCGGACGTGCCGAAGGCCAGCGACTCACCCGCGATGATCTGGCCACTGGCAGCGAAGGTGACGCGGTTCGCCGTCGCCGGGGCGGTGGGGGCCAGTTCCTGACCCTGCACGAGGACGCGCATTTCGTAGACGCTGTTGGTGCTGACGGCGGTGGGCGCGGCGATCTTGATGAAATAGGCCTCGGCCTCGATCGGTTTGCCGTTGGGGCCATACATGGGAATGGGCGTGCGGGTGGCCCATGTTGCGCGGTTGGACGGATCGAAGGGAGCGGTCGGCGGGATGGCGGCCTGATTGCCGATCATCTGGTTGTCGGACGGGAGGTTCACCTGAAGCTTCACTTGGGTCGAGGCGATGGGAGTGCCCATTTCAAGCGGGATCTTAAGCGGGATGGCCTGGCCGATGTCGTTGGTCAGCGGCAGGCCGTCCACGCCGACGGGCCAGCAGAGCAGCGCGTCGTTGGAGCCGTTCACGACATTGCCGAGGCTGTCCATCGTGAAGGCACCGGCGCGGGAGAATTTCGTTTCGCCCGCCGCCGAGTTGCGGTCCGAGACGGCCTGAATGGCAAAGAAGCCCTGACCTTCGATCGCGATGTCGAGCAGGTTGCCGGTGGTCACGACGTTGCCCTGCGTGAAGTCCTGCGCGACGCGCTGGACCTGCACGCCGGAGCCGACCGCCGTGCGCTGGGTCGAGAAGGGCGAGGAGGAGAAGACGTCCGCAAATTCCACGCGGCTGGAGCGAAAGCCCATGGTGCCGACGTTCGAGATGTTGTGCGCGGTGGCCGAGATTTCGGTCTGCGCGGCCATAAGGCCAGAGAGGGCGGTGCTCATGGACATGGGTGTTGGTCCTTGTTTCCTGTTGGCGGCGGTTCAGCGGAAGGCTTCGACTTCGAGCGCGTCGAGCGCGCCGTAGTCTTCGACCTGAAGCGTCATGTCGGCCCCTTCGGCCCCGGCGCGGGCGGAGAGCACCTTGGCAAAGACCGAGGGGCCGACTTGTGCGGTGCCGGAGGCGGTGGTGGCAGAGACGGTGATGCGGACGGGGGTACGGGCGTCGGCCATGCCGGGGGGCAGATCGGTCCATGCGAAGCCGACGAGGCCCTTGGACTGATCAGCCAGTGTCTGGGTTTTCAGGAGTGTGCCGGTCGTGGCGTCGGAATAGCTGATGACGACGGAGCTTGCATCTTCGGGCAGGTCGATCACGCCGTTGATGGTGCCGTCCGCGCCGGGGCGGGCGACGTTGCCGGGGACGAGGACTTCGTGGCCCAGTAGGTTGGCGGCGGTGGCGATGCGGAAGTCGCGCATGCCCGAGCCGAGAGAGGCAAGGGTGTCGTTGACCTTTTCGATCCCGCCGACGGTGGAGAATTGCGCGAGCTGGGCAAGGAATTCGCCGTTTTCCATCGGTTGCAGCGGGTCTTGGTTTTTAAGCTGGGCGAGCATGAGGGTGAGGAAGTCCTGCTGGCCCAGTGCGGCGCTGGCGGCGGTGCCCGTCGGTGGGGTGCCAGTGGTGGCGGTGACTTTGCCTGCGGCATCGAAGCTGATCATGGCGGTCCTTTCCCGACCCGGTCATGGGATGGTCACGATCCCATCTGCACGGTTCGTGCCATCAGGGCGCGGAGGGTGGAGAGGGTTTCGAGCGTGTTCTGGTACTGGCGCGAGGCTTCGACCATTTCGACCATCTCTTCTTCGGTGTTGACGGCGGCGGCGTAGACGAAACCGTCCTTGTCGGCGGCGGGGTGGTCGGGGCGGTAAAGGCGTTCGGGTTCGCGGTCGAGCATGACGACTTCGGAGACGTTGGTGGTCGACAGGCCTTCGCGCGCCTTGGCGAATTCGGTTTCGAAGACGGGGCGGAGGGCGCGGAAGGCATCCTCGCGGGTAGAGGCGACGGTGCCCGCGTTGGCGAGGTTGGAGGCCACGGTGTTCATCCGCACCATCTGGGCGGACAGGGCGCGGGCGCCGACGTCGAAGATGGTCTTGATGTCGGACATCGTCATTCCCCCTTGATCGCGGTCATGAGGCCCGAGATGCGGCGGTTGAGGAGTTGCAGCGAGGTCTGGTAGCGCAGGGTGTTTTCCGCGAATGCCATCTGTTCGGTGGCAAGTTCGACCGTATTGCCGTCGAGCGCGGTGGTGACGGGGACGCGGTAGCCGAGTTGGCCGTCGGCGCGTGCGGTGCCAAGGTGGCCGGGGGCGGTGCTGTCGGGGCCGCCGGGGCCCATGGCGCGGCTGAGTTCGGCGTCGAAGTCGAAGTCGCGGGCCTTGAAGTTGGGCGTCGCGGCATTGGCGATGTTGGAGGCGAGGATTTCGCCCCGGCGTTCGCGCAGGATGAGAGCGTTGGCGTGCAGGCCTATCGAATCCCGGAAACCGACCGTCATTGTTGGTGACCCTTCGATCTGTGCCGGGCGGACCCGGCGGTTCGGTGCAGGGCGGTGCAAGGGGCGTGCCACATGGGGGAAGCGGATGGCGAAGGCAGAGGTTTCGGCAGTCAAGGCGGCCGGGAAGGCCGTCGTGAAGGCCGTCTCGGGCCTGCATCCGGATGAGGCGCTGGCGGTTTTGGGGCCGTTCTATGCCGAGGCGCGGCAGGGGCTTCGACGCCGGGTGCTGCTGGCGGCGCGGATCGCGCTGATGCGCAAGGCCATGGTGGCACCAAGGCGGGCTGTGGTCGTGGCCGTGCCGGTTCCGGTGGCAGAGGCGGAGGTGGTGGACCTGCCCCCGGCGCCGCCATCCCCGCCAGAGCCGAAGCCGCTATCCAAGGGGCGGATCATGGCGATCAATCTGGACGACCTGTCGTCGCTATTGGCGGAACCGGTGGAGACAGCGCCGAAACCGGCGGGTGAGCCGGTGCCGGAGTTTGCCGCGCTGGATTGGGGCGAGGTGGCGGCGGTCACGGCGTCCGAGGTCGGGCAGGGCAACAGCCCGGCCTTGGACGAGGCCGCAGCAGAGGAGGGCGAGGCGGTCGCCGCCAAGTCCGGCAAGGCGTCGCGCGGGAAGAAGCGGGGCGCGGTGGTCGCGATCAAGGACGGCGACACGCTGGCCGATTCCTTTGCGGCCTTGGCGGAGGTGCAGGCGGCAGAGGTCGTGGGCGCGGGCGTGGCGGTGCCAGCCGTGGGAATGATGGTCGATCCGATGGCGGCCTTTGCGGAATTTGAAGAGGCGGGCGATCCGGCCATCACGGAGATCACGCCCAAGGAAAAGGCGGCGGTCGTCGAGGCAGGGGTGGACCTTGCCGCGCTGGAGGCGGCGCGGGTAGATGGGACGGCGGCGGGCGGGACGGCGGCGGGCGGGCCCAAGCCCTTGGCCATCGATCTGTCGGCACAGTTCGCGCAGATGGGCGACGGGGACTGATTACTCTGCCGCTGCCCGGGTGAGGGCGAGCGCGAGGCCACGGGCGCGGAGTTCGGCCACGGTTCCGGGCAGGACGCGGCGCACCTCGGCCAAGGCGGCGGCGGTGCTTTTGCCATCCTTGGCCTGAGCGGCGCGTTCGTAGCCCGAAAGGGCGGAGTGCAGGCCCGAAAGGCCGATGGCCGCCGCCGCCCCCGCCGTCTTGTGCGCGGCCTTTCCGGCGTCTTCGTAGGCACCCGCCGCGCCAAGGTCGGTGAGTTGCACGATCACGGATTCGGTTTCGTGAAGCAGGCGGTCTGCGATGCGTTCGACGAAGTCGCGGCCCATCTCTTCGATCGTTTCGTTGAAGACATCGGGATTGAGGAAGGGAACAGCCGTCGCTACCGGGTCGATGGTGCGGGGGCGGTTGCGGGTCGCGCCGCGGGCGTAGGTGGCGATGATCGCCATGAGGGCGGCGCGGGTGATGGGCTTTACCAGAACGTCGGTCATGCCCGCGCCAAGGAATTCGGGCATCTTTTCGGGGCTGGCATTGGCGGTGACGCCGATGATCGGCACCTTGCGGCAGACGCCTTCGCGGCGGATGCGGCGCGTGGCTTCCAGACCGTCCATGCGGGGCATGGAAATGTCGGTCAGGATCATGTCGAAGGGGGTTCTGGCAGCGTGGTCGACGGCCTCGATCCCGTCGATGGCGGTGGTGACGGTGTGGCCGCGCAGGCGCAGCATTTCGGTCAGGAGGAGGCTGTTGATCGGATTGTCCTCGACCACAAGGATGTTGAGGGCGGGGACGTCGTCATCGGCCATCGGGGCATTCTGGGCGGCGCTGTCTTCGGCTTCGACCGCGACGGGAAGCGTCACGTCGAAGGTGAAGGTGCTGCCCTTGCCCAAGGCAGAGGTGACGCGGATCGTGCCGCCCATCGCTTCGGCCGAGAGTTTGGCGATGCCGAGACCGAGACCGGTGCCTTCGCGCATGCGCGCGTAGGAGGCGTCGAGGGTTTCGAAATTGTGGAAGATGCGTTCGAGGTCGCCTTCGGCGATGCCGATGCCTGTGTCGATCACCGCGACGGAAAGGTGGGTCTTGGTGCCATGGTCGCGCGGGGTGGCGGAAAGGCGGATGGTCACATTGCCCGCATCGGTGAATTTGATGGCATTGCCGATGAGGTTGTAGAGGACGCGCAGGAAAAGCTGGCGCGGGGCAGTGACCTTGTCGGGCGCGGTATCGGCCCCTTCGAATTGCAGCACGTTGCCGCGTTTGGCAGCGTGGGGCTGGTTCTGAAGGATGAGGTCGCGGATCACCTGCGCGGGCGAGAAGTCGGAAAGCTGGTAGCTGGCCGACTGATCAGAGCCGAGGCGGGTGAGTTCCAGCACGTTGTTGACCTGATCCAGCGCCGCCCAGCCACAGGAGAGGACGATCTCGGACAGCCAACTTTGCCGCTGGTCAAGGTCGGTGGAGCTTTGCAGCAGTTCGGTCGCGGCGATAAGGCCGTTCAGGGGCGTCCGCATTTCATGCGACATGACGGCGAGGAAGCGGGACTTGGCCTCTTCGCCCTTGAGCGCGTCGTTGCGGGCCTTACGCAGGCTTTCCTCGCGTTCGATGCGTTCGGATATGTCGCGGATGAAGGCGATGAACATCGGCTCGCCGCTGGCACCCTTGGCTTCGGTGAGGGCGACTTCGACGGGGACGCGGCTGGCGTCGGCGCGGGTGGCGGTCATCTGGAGGCGGCCGTCCTGCAGTTCCGGGGACCCGGTGCGCATCATCTGGTGCAGGCTGGCGAGCGGGTCTTCGTGGCCTTCGCGTGAAAGGAGCTGGGCGAAGCGGACGCCGCGCGCGGAGTCGCGCGAGCGGCCGAAGATCGTTTCGGCGGCGGCGTTGCAGTCGGTGATCTGGCCCAGCGCATCGGAGATGATGATGGCGTCGAGCGAGCTTTCGATGGTGGCGCGCAGGTTGTGGACGGCGCGTTCGGTGGTTTCCGAACGGCGGCTTTGCGCGCGGTTTTGCAGGATGATGACGACGGAGAGCCCGGCCATGAGGCCGAGCAGGCCCAGCGCGGCGGATGCGAAAACCTGCAAGGACCGCCGCAATTCGTTGCGCCGGGAATCGCCGCCTTCCATCAGCGTCTGGAGCGAGGCGACGACCTTGGCGCGGCTTTCGTCGGCGACGCGGGCCACTTCCTGCCGCAGCGCGGGGAGCGCCGCAGACAGCGCGGCGTCATCCCCGTCGATCAGGGGCGTCACGCGGTCGAAGAAGGCGTCTTCGGACCAGAGCGTTTTGCGCAGTTCCAGTGTGACGGGCAGGTCCTTCATCTGGTCCGAACGGGAGACGATGTTGAACCGGCTGTAGAAGATGTCGAAGGCAAGGCGGACATCGTCCAGCGCCTTTGGGTCGCCGGGCCTTTCGGACGCGGCGACCACGGCGCGTTGCAGTTTCAGGGCGTCCACTTCGACCTGCGCGAGGGTCCAGGTGACGTTGTCGGAATTGACGGTGGCGGAACGGTCAAGTTCGCGGTCGATCTTGACGAAGACATAGCCCATGGCACCGAGCGTGATCGCAACGGTGAAGCCAAGAAGGACATGGCGCACACGGACAGCCGCGCGCGTCAGGCGGCTTTCTTCCAATGCCTCGTCGAAGAACTTGCTCATCACGCTACCGGAAAGGGCAGCCCCGGCCGGGAGCGGCCGGGGTCTGGGTCATTCGGATACGGTCAAGGTCGCAAGTTGCCAGATACTCCAGCCATACACCAGTTCGGTCTGGTATTCGGCACCGCTGTCATAGGGGAACACGATCCAGAGCGGCCCCTTGTCGCGGCGAGAGAAGGTTTCGCCGTCGATGCTGTAGGCGACGATGGGGGCGTCGTCCTTGAGGGCGTCCATCGGGATGTCGACGCTGTAATTGTTCAGGGCGGTGGCGGTGATCGTGCTGCCCGAGGCGCCGACGCTTTGCAGCAAGGCCTTGAGGGGGACGCCCTTGAAGACCTTTTCACCTTCGGTCCATTGCGTCGTCGTCGCGAATTCGCCCGCCGGAAGGGCCTGCAGCATCTCGAGGTCGAAGAGGGCGGCACCTTCGCTATTGGTTTGGGCAATCGCACCGTCGATCTTCAACACCTGTTCGCCGGTGGGCTGGGCCAGTTCGGCGCGGGCGGGAAGCGACATGGCAACGGCCAAAACACACGCGGCCGCGAGGCGACCAGCCGTTGGGAACAGAAAGCACATCGTAAACTCCACTTGTTATGCACTGGGACAAGGATAGCAAAGTGCCCTGATCTCTCCATTCCAATTACGGATGCCATTCCATCCGAAAGTATGGCATGCTTTCAACTTAGTCGGGCCGAGGCCCCAGCATGATTGTCTTACCGTTCGAAGAACGTATCCTAGTTGGCGAGAATTGCTGGCAAAGGTCGGCATTTGTCACATCCAAGACTTTACCGTTTCGTGCAACACAGAGTGAAACTAAGGAAAACTTATTATGGGGATGATAGGCGCAGCGGGTGGAAAGATTCGCATTTTGATCGCCGATGACCATGAGATGGTCCTTGATGTCTTCGCGATGTATCTTTCCTCTGCCCCCGATCTGGAGGTGACGACCACGAAGACCTTGGACGAGGCGGTCGATCGCATCGTGGAGTCGGGTCCGTTCGACGTGGTGCTTCTGGATCTGAACATGCCGGGGATGAACGGCGTCGCGGGTCTGCGGAAAGCTATCAAGATGAATGGCGGCAAGCCTGTCGCGATCATTACCGGCAACCCGACGCCGCGGATGCTGGACGAGATCATGAATGCCGGGTCGTCGGGCATCGTGTTGAAAACAACCGGGGTGCGATCTCTGGCCAATGCGATTCGCTTTATGCATGCAGGCGAGCATTACATGCCGCTGGAACTGGTGCGCGAGCGGCACAATGCCGGGCGGCAGACCAAGAACGGGCGGTTGTCGGACAAGGAGATGATGGTCCTGTCCTATCTGGCCGAGGGCAAGCAGAACAAGGAAATCGCCAACGACCTGAAGCTGGCGGAGCCGACGATCAAGATGCATGTGACCAGCATCTGCAAGAAGCTGAGCGCATCGAACCGGACGCAGGCGGTGATCGTGGCGCGGGATCTGGGGCTGATCTGAGATCGATGAGACGCCGTCCGGGGCTTGACCGAGGACCTCTGGAGCGGCGGGAGGCCCCGGGTCAGGCCCGGGGCGAGGTTGCCTTGGGGGCGGCCTTACGCTCACGCACCGAGATGTAGGTCGCGCAGGCGATAAGGATGGCGACGCCAAAGAAGGTCCAGCCATCGGGGAAGTCGCCAAAGAACCACCAGCCGACGCAGGTGGCCATCACCATTTCCGTGTAGGCAAGGGGGGCGAGGAGCGATGCCTCGGCGTGGTCGTAGGCGCGGACGATCAGGTAATGGCCCACCGTGGCGATCAGGCCGATGAGGAAGAGCAGACCCCATTGCGCGGGGGTCGGGGCTTCCCAAAGCGGCAGGATGGCGACGGTCGTGAGGATCGTCCCCATGAGGCCGGTGTGGAAGGTGGTGACCATGGCCGGGGCGCTGCCCGAAATGCGGCGGGTCATGGCGAAGTAGACGGCGAGGGACGCCCCTGAGCCCAGCGCGAGGACCGTGCCGGGGTTCACCTCGGTCAGGCCGGGGCGGATGATGATCAGCGTGCCGACGAAGCCCACAGCGACGGCCGCCCAGCGGCGGGGGCCGACCTTTTCCTTGAGCAGCAGGGGCGAGATGGCGGTCAGGATCAGCGGTTGGACGAAGAAGATCGCCAATGCGTCCGCGATGGGCAGGTATTTCAGCGCCGAAAAGAAGAGGAAGGTCGCGGCGATGAGGAGCGCGGCGCGCAGCGTGTGATAGGCGGGGCGGTCGGGCCAGATTGCGGCGGGGCCGCCATGGCGCAGCGTGTAGGGCAGTGTGAGCAGCGCGCCAAAGGCCATGCGGGCCCAGACGATCTGTAGGATGGGCATCCCCTGCTGGCCCAGCATCTTGGCCACCACGTCAAGGAAGGGCAGCACCGCCATCGCGCCGAGCATGAGGGCGATGCCGATGATCGTGCGGGGGCGGTGGGGTTCCATCAGGAATGGGTAGCGGGTGGCGGGGGGGAAGCCAAGGGGGCCGGGCTTTGGGGGGAGCGGCGGAGCCAGTCGGCCACGAAGCGCGCTGCCGTGCCGGGGCGGAGCGGGCGGTCTGACCAAAGGCGGAGGCCCCTTGTCAGGGTGAGGCGTTGCGGAAAGGGCGCGATCAGGCGGCCATCGGCAAGGTGGGCCGCGACGAGGGTGTCGTGGCCGATGAGGAGGCCTGCGCCGTTCACGCATTCCTCGACCGCGAGGGCGTAGAGCGAGAAGCTGGGGCCTTGGGCGATGGTGGGGCGCGCGGGCAGGGTTTGCGCCCAGTTCTGCCAGTCGTCGGACCATGTGGCGTCCGACAGGCAGGGGAAGCGGGCGATGTCTTGCGGAGAGCTGAGGCGGGCGGCGACGGCGGGGGCGCAGACGGGGAAGATCATGTCGGGGGCGATGCGGCCTTGCGGGTCTTCGGAAAAGAAGAGCGACAGGTCGTAGGGGCTGCGTTTCAGGTTGGGCGGCTGTTCGAGGGCGGTGATGGAGACGGTGATATCGGGGGCCGCCGCGCGCAGGGCGGGCAGGCGGGGGGAGAGCCAGAGTTGGGCTATGGCGGGCAGCGTGGCGATGTGGACGGTGCGGGGGGCGGCTGCGGCGCGGAGGTCGTTGATGGCGGTGCCCAGCGCGTCGAAAGCGGCGGTGAAGGCGGGGAGGGTTTGTTGGCCAAGCGCCGTGAGGCGGACACCGCGCGGGGTGCGGGTGAAGAGGGGGGCGCCGAGGGTCTGTTCCAGTTGCTTGATATGGGCGGTGACGGCCCCCGGCGTGACGCCCAGTTCCTGCGCGGCGGCGGCGAAACCGTTCAGGCGTGCCGCAGCCTCGAAAGCGCGGAGCGCGGTGAGGGGGAGGTCTTTGGGGCGGGGCGGGGCGACGGGCATGGTTTGGCTCAGTTTTTCTGAGCCTAGATTTTCGCATTTCTGATTTGCGGGCAAGGGGTGCGGGGTGCTGTGATCGGGTTGGATCGAAACGGAGTGGATGCCATGACCCGACTTGCCCGCCGTGACTGGGTGCCTGCTGGCTGTGAGGATTATGTTCTGGGGCTGGCCGCGCAGGCCGCCCAAGGCGGCGATGCGGCGGTAGAGGCGCGGCTGGAGGCGCTGATTGCGCAGAATCTGGAGATTCATGACCGGGAGTGTTTCAACCTGAACCCGGCGACGAATGTGATGAACCCGCGGGCCGAGGCGGCCTTGGCGCGGGGGCTGGGGTCGCGGCCCTCGCTTGGCTATCCGGGCGACAAGTACGAGATGGGGCTAGAGGCGATCGAGGAGATCGAGGTCATCGCGGCGGAACTGGCGGCGGAGGTGTTCGATGCCGATTATGCCGAGATCCGCTGTGCGTCGGGGGCGATGGCGAACCTGTACGGGTTCATGGCGCTGGCGCAGCCGGGGGATGCGATCATCGCGCCGCCGCCTGCCGTGGGGGGGCATGTGACGCATCACAAGGCAGGCTGTGCGGGGCTTTACGGGCTGGTGACGCATGACGCGCCGGTGAATGCGGATGGCTATACGGTGGACCTTGGCGCGCTGCGGGAGATGGCGCTGCGGATACGGCCCAAGATCATCACCATCGGCGGGTCGCTGAACCTGTTCGCCCATCCGGTGCGCGAGGTGCGGGCGATTGCCGATGAGGTGGGGGCGTGGGTTCTGTTCGATGCGGCGCATCAATGCGGGATCATCGCCGGGGGCGTCTGGGCGAACCCGTTGGACGAGGGGGCGCATCTGATGACGATGAGCACCTATAAATCGCTGGGCGGGCCTGCGGGCGGGTTGATCGTGACCCGGAATGCGGGGATTGCCGAGCGGTTGGACCGCATCGCCTTTCCGGGGATGACGGCGAATTTCGATGCGGGGAAGTCGGCGGCGCTGGCGATCTCGCTTCTGGATTGGCGGGCGCATGGGCGGGCCTATGCGGCGGCGATGGTTGAGGTGGCGCAGGCCTTGGCGCGGGAGTTGGACGCACTTGGGGTTCCGGTCTTTGCCGGAGAGCGGGGGATGACGACGAGCCATCAGTTCGCGGTGGAGGCGGCGGCGTTCGGGGGCGGTCAGGCGGCGAGCAAGACGTTGCGGAAGGCGGGTTTCTTGGCCTGCGGGATCGGGTTGCCGATTGCGGCGGTGGACGGGGATTTGAACGGGCTGCGGATCGGGACGCCGGAATTGGTGCGGCGGGGGGTGACGGTGGCGGATGCGCCGGCGCTGGCGGCGCTGATTGCCGAGGGGTTGCGGGGGAACGATCCGGGGGCCGTGGCCGCGCGGGTGCGCGACATGCGGGGGCGGTTCACGGGGTTGCACTATGTGCGGGCCTAACCGCCTGGAGCAGCGCGTTTAGGGCGGGTGTGGGGTCTTCGGGGGATTGGGCAAGGGCCATGCCATGCGCCCAGTCGATGAAGATGTCGCGCCAGAGGCGGGCTTGGGGGCCGGGGAGGCCGGTTTCGACGAGCAGGGTTTCCAGCGTGTCGGTGATGCGCTGCGCTTCGGCTGGCAGGGGGCCGGGGATGCGGAAAAGGGCGAGCGTCAGCGCGGGATGGGCGCGGATGGCGGCGGTGTAGGCCTGTATCAGGCTGCGTAGGCGCTGGGGGGCGTCGCCGGGGCCGGGGCGGACCTTCGCAAAGGCGTGGTCGGACAGCGCGTGGATCAGGGCGTCGCGGGTGCCGATGTGGTGCTGGATCGCCATGGGCGTGACGGTCAGGCGGGTGGCGAGGGCGCGGATGGTGAGGGCGGTTTCGCCTTGGTCCAGCAGGTGCAGGGCTTCGGTCAGGATGGCGGTTTGCGACAGGCGCGGTGTGGCGGGGCGGCCCGGTTTCATGCGACGCGCCATGTGGATTGGACAAAGCCAGAGGGGAAGGCCGTGGTGCGGTCGTGGACAAGGGGGATGTCCTGCGGGAGCGGGCCAAAGAGCGGGCGGCCCTGACCGATCAGGACGGGGGCGGTGGTGATGGTGAGCGTCTGGATCAGGCCGTCGCAGAGGAAGGATTGGATGATCTGGCCGCCGTCAATGTAGGCGCGGCGGTGGCCTTGGGTCGCGAGGTGGCGCATGGCCTCGGCGGGGGTGAGGTTGGCCAAGGTGACTTTGCCGTGCAGGTGGGTGGGGATGTCCTTGAGTGACTTGGACAGGACGAGCACGGGCAGCGTATAGGGCCAGTCGGGGAATTGCAGGACGGCGTCAAAGGTGCCGCGTCCCATGACGATGCAATCCATGCTGGCGATGAAGGCGTCGTAGCCGTGATCCTCGGTCGGGTCGTCGCGGGAGAGGAGCCAGTCGAGCGTGCCGTCGGGGCGGGCGATTTGGCCGTCAAGGCTGGTGGCGATGAAGACGTGGCCGGTGGTGGGGGTGGGGGGCATGGGGTGGTTCCAGATTATTTATACGGCGTATAATTTTTTATCAGCTTAAGTGCAAGGGCGCGCGAAAGGCCCCAGTGGGGCGTTTCGCGTGACCGCCGTTAGGGCCGCGCGCGTCACGCCGGGGCGCGCGCCTCTGGCGCACGTCCCAGTGGGGCGGGACGTGCGCGCCCCGTGGCTTTGGGCCAAGGTCCGGACCTGACCGTTGCGCTTTGGTGCTTGCTTACCTGACACACCCGTCCCGGGCTTGACCCGGGACCTCCGCTGCTGGTGGCGCGGCGGGTGGGGTGGAGGCCCCGGGTGGAGCGCGGGGCGCGGGATGGCCTTGGAACCCGCCCAAAAAGAAACCCGCCGGAACGATCCGGCGGGGGAGGATGCCCTCAGGGGGTAAGTCCGGGTCAGATGTCCAGCGTGTTCTCGTGTTCCCAGCGCGAGAAATGCGAGACGTAGCTGTTCCATTCCTGATGCTTGAGCTTCAGGTAGGCGGTGGAGAATTCATCGCCCATCATGGATTTCAGCGTCTTGTCCTTGTCGTATTCGCGCAGCGCGTCGAGCAGGTTCAAGGGCAGCTTGGGCGCGCCCCTCACCGTGTGGCCTTGCTGGTACATGTCGATGTCGTAGCGGCGGCCCGGATCGGCCTGCGTGCGGACACCGTCAAGGCCTGCGGCGATGATGACCGCCTGCAAGAGGTAGGGGTTCGCCGCGCCATCGGGCAGGCGCAGTTCAAAGCGGCCGGGGCCGGGGACGCGGACCATGTGGGTGCGGTTGTTGCCCGTCCATGTCACCGTGTTCGGGGCCCATGTCGCGCCCGACGAGGTGCGGGGGGCGTTGATGCGCTTGTAGCTGTTCACGGTCGGGTTGCAGATCGCGGCCAGCGCCGAGGCGTGCTTCATGATCCCGCCAAGGAAGTTGCGGCCCTGATCAGACAGGGACAGTTCCTTGGACGGGTCGGAGAAGGCGTTCTTCTTGCCATCCAGCGACCAAACCGAGATATGGGCGTGGCAGCCCGATCCGGTGAGGCCCTTGAAGGGTTTGGGCATGAAGGTGGCGCGGAAGCCGTGCTTTTCCGAGACCGACTTCACCATGAATTTGAAGAAGCTGTGCTTGTCGGCGGTCTGAAGGGCGTCGTCGTATTTCCAGTTCATCTCGAACTGGCCGATCGCGTCCTCGTGGTCGTTCTGGTAGGCCTCCCAGCCCAGTTCCAGCATGTAGTCGCAGATTTCCGAGATCACGTCGTAGCGGCGCATGATCGCCTGCTGGTCGTAGCAGGGCTTTTCGGCCGTGTCGTAGATGTCAGAGGCGGCGGTGCCTTCGGCGTTGAGGATGAAGAATTCAGGCTCTACCCCGGTCTTGACGCGCAGGCCTTCCTTGGCGGCTTCGGCGATCAGTTTTTCCAGCACGTTGCGGGGGGCCTGATCGACGAGCTTGCCTTCCATCGTGGCGCGGGCGGCGACCCATGCGACGTCCTTCTTCCACGGCAGTTGGATGACGGATGACGGGTCCGGCACGGCCATCAGGTCCGGGTGGGCGGGCGTCAGGTCAAGCCATGTGGCGAACCCGGCGAAACCTGCCCCTTCTTCAGCCATGTCGTTGATCGCCTGCGTCGGCACGAGTTTCGCGCGCTGACCACCGAAAAGGTCGGTGTAGGAGATCATGAAGTACTTGACGCCCTTATCCTTGGCCCACTTGGCAAGATCTTTTGCCATTTCTAACTCCCTGTCCTGTCGTTGCTCCGGCTTTGCGCCGTGTGTGTTCAGAGGCCGCCGTTGCGGCCGGGTATCCAGTTCGTGCCAGCCAGCGGGACGCCCGCCATGGCGGCGGCTTCGATGTTCAGCGCGCAAAGATCCTCGGGTTCGAGGTTGTGCAGGTGATTCTTGCCGCAAGCGCGGGCAATCGTCTGCGCCTCTAGCGTCATCACCTTGAGGTAGTTCTTCAAGCGGCGACCGCCGAGGATGGGGTCGAAGCGGCTAAAGAGGTTCGGGTCCTGTGTGGTGATACCCGCCGGGTCCTTGCCTTCGTGCCAGTCGTCATAGGCCCCGGCGGTGGTGCCGAGCTTGTTGTATTCGGCCTCAAGCGCGGGGTCGTTGTCGCCCAGCGCGATGAGGGCCGCCGTGCCGATGGCGACGGCGTCGGCACCGAGTGCCATGGCCTTGGCCACATCGGCCCCGGTGCGGATGCCGCCCGAGACGATGAGTTGCACCTTGCGGTGCATGCCAAGATCTTGCAGCGCCTTCACGGCCTGCGGGATGCAGGCGAGGATGGGCATGCCGACGTTTTCGATAAAGACGTCCTGCGTGGCGGCGGTGCCGCCCTGCATGCCGTCCAGCACCACGACGTCAGCGCCTGCCTTCACGGCGAGGGCGGTGTCGTAATAGGGGCGTGCGCCGCCGACTTTCACATAGATGGGCTTTTCCCAATCGGTGATTTCGCGCAGTTCGAGGATCTTGATTTCAAGGTCATCGGGGCCTGTCCAATCCGGGTGGCGGCAGGCGGAGCGCTGGTCGATGCCCTTGGGCAGGTTGCGCATCTGGGCGACGCGGTCGGAAATCTTTTGCCCCAGCAGCATGCCGCCACCGCCGGGCTTGGCCCCCTGCCCCACCACGACTTCGATGGCATCCGCGCGGCGGAGGTCGTCGGGGTTCATGCCGTAGCGCGAGGGGAGGTATTGATAGACGAGGGTCTTGGAGTGACCGCGTTCCTCTTCGGTCATGCCGCCGTCACCCGTGGTGGTGGAGGTGCCTGCGGCAGAGGCCCCGCGACCCAAGGCTTCCTTGGCCGGGCCAGAGAGCGCGCCGAAGGACATGCCCGCGATGGTCACCGGGATGTCGAGGTGGATAGGTTTTTTCGCGTAGCGGGTGCCGAGCCAAACGTCGGTCGCGCATTTCTCGCGGTAGCCTTCCAGCGGGTAGCGCGAGATAGAGGCACCGAGGAAGAGCAGGTCGTCGAAATGCGGCAGGCGGCGCTTTGATCCGCCACCGCGGATGTCGTAGATGCCGGTCGCGGCGGCGCGGCGGATTTCGGCGTTGATGTCGTTGGAGAAGGTCCACGACTGCTTGGGCGGCGTACGGGGGAAATCGCTCATTCTTGGTGCAGCCTCAGTAGGACGACGCGTTGTCGATATTGAAGGTGTAAAGCTTGCGGGCAGAGCCGTAGCGTTTGAACTCTTCGGGTTTGGCCAGATGGTCGGCCTCGCCGCGCTTGAGCAGGTCGGCGAGCAGGGCGAGGTGTTCGGGGCGCATCTCTTTTTCGATGCAGTCGGCCCCAAGGGATTTGACCGAGCCGCGCACGAAGAGGCGGGCTTCGTAAAGGCTGTCGCCCAGTGCTTCGCCCGCGTCGCCGAGGACGACCATGTTGCCGGATTGGGCCATGAAGGCGGACATGTGGCCGATGTTGCCATGCACCACGATGTCGATTCCCTTCATCGAGATGCCGCAGCGCGAGGAGGCGTTGCCCTTGATGACCAGAAGGCCGCCGCGCCCTGTGGCGCCGGCATATTGGCTGGCATCGCCGTCGATGATGACGGTGCCGGACATCATGTTTTCCGCCACGCCGGGACCGGCGGAGCCTTTGACGCGGACGGTCGCCTGCTTGTTCATCCCGGCGCAGTAATAGCCGGTGGAACCGCGGACGGTGACATCGACAGGGGCATCAAGGCCGACGGCGATGGCATGGGCACCCTTGGGGTTGATGATTTCCCACGACGTCATGTTGGTCTGGCCCTTGAGGCCATGGAGCGTGGTGTTCAGCGCGCGCAACCCTTGGGCGGCGAGGTCGAATGTCTGCATGGTCTCAGCGTTCCCAGAAGTAGACGGTGGCAGGCTCTGGTTCCCAGACGCGGGCAGAGTCGATGCCCGGCAGGTTGACCATCGCGCGGTATTCGGAACCGAAGGCGACATACTGGTCGGTTTCGGCCATGACGGCGGGCTTGCAGGCGATCGGGTCGCGGACGACGCCGAAGCCGTTCTTGGTGCCGACGACGAAGGTGAAGAAACCGTCGAGGTCGGTCAGCGTGGCCTCCATCGCCTCGCCGAGTTTGGCGCCTTCTTGCAGTTTGTGGCTGATGAAGGCGGCGGCGACTTCGGTGTCGTTTTCCGTCTCGAACGTCATGCCGGCCTGACGCAGGACCCGGCGGACGGAGTTGTGGTTCGACAGCGAGCCGTTGTGGACGAGGCATTGGTCCGACCCGGTGGAGAAGGGGTGCGCGCCCATAGTCGTGACAGCGGATTCGGTGGCCATGCGGGTGTGGCCGATGCCGTGGGTGCCGGACATGCGCGCCACTTCGAAGCGGGCGGCGACGTCTTTGGGCAGGCCCACTTCCTTGTAGATTTCAATGCCTTCGCCCGCAGACATCACCTTTGCCTTGGGGCGCAGGTCGCGCATGGCGTGGCGCGCGGCCTCAAGCCGGTCTTCGGGCAGTTCGAGGACCATGTGGGTGTCCTTGGCCTGACCCGTCACCTTGGCAGCGATGGCCTTGCCAAGGTCTTCGGCCAGCGTGGCGAAATCGGCCTCGGGGGTGGGGGATTGCACGGTCAGCTTGGCCTTGCCCTTTTCGGGGCGGCCATAGATCGCGATGCCCGCAGAATCGGGGCCTCGGTCGGTCATGGTGATGAGCATGTCGGTGAGCATGGCACCGAGCTGCGGCTCTAGCTTGGGGTCCTTTAGGAAAAGACCGACGATTCCACACATGGCATCGACTCCTCTGTTCGCTTCTGCAGGGCAGGCTAGCACCGAAGAATCCGGCGTTCAACTGGGAAGAAACTTTTTTAACTAGGGGGCAATGATGTTTTCATTTCGCTCATTTCATATGCATTTGTTTTGACAGAATGCCGCAGGGATGCTTCCCTTGGGTAAAGAATGTTCACGCACAGCGAACACCCCCGCGTCGATGCCCGGACGCGGAGAGGCAAAAGAGAGGGCAAAGGGAGGAAACTGTGTCAGACCTGAATTCAAGGATTCAGGCCATGCACAAGCGGGACGTGTCCGTTGCCTGGGCATTCGTCATCGGCTTGTGGCTGGCCGTCATCTTTGTGGCAATCGCCACCTGGTCCCTCGCGCCGACGTCGGGCGCGCGGACGCTTTTGCTGATTGGTGGGTTCATCGTGCTGGTGCTGAACACCGCCGCGATCATGGCGATGCTGCGCCATTATCGCGAGGATCGCGACTTCATGTACGGGCTGGACATCAAGTTCCTTGATGAAGCCCGCGCGGCGAAGAGGTGACGGGATGGCACGCTATACCCCCCCGAAACAGAGCAAGCTGGGACAGGTCATCGATGTGATCGTCCTGCTGATCCTGTCCATCGGTGCGCTGTATATCCCGCTGTGGCTGGGCCTTGCCGGATCGTCCAAGATGCCGATCCCGGTGGAGAACCCGACATGGGAAAGCCTTGGCCAGAACGAGGTGATGGTCGAGCGTTGGAACGCGCTGGGCTTTGCGGATGCGGCTTCGGCCCATGACATGATCACGGCGCGGTTCGACTATTCCTTCACCTGGGGTGCGCTGGCGCTGATGGTGATCGTGATCGTGGGTTACTTCGTGATGATGCTGCGGCTGTCCGAAAAGGAATATCGCGAAGTCATCGCCGAGAAGTTCGACGGGAAATGAGGGAGCAATCAACATGTGGCCAATGATCGAAACCGGCGCATGGGTGCTTTCCGCCCTGTTCGCGCTGCACATGGTGTGGGACTGGTACCGCACCGACACCACCTATTCCGAAGACGTCCTCACCTCTTCCCGCGAAGGCGAGATCGAGGCGATGGTCGAACAGCACAAGACGAAGGGATGAGATGATGGCAAATACCGACATCTCCTCGAAGTCGATGGACGGCATGGGGCCGCATGGCACCAAGGTCGGCCTGCTGCGGGTTCTTGGCCCGGCCCATGTCTGGGCGTTGGGCGTGGGGATCGTTCTGGTCGGCGAATACATGGGCTGGAACTTTGCCGTGGGCAAAGGTGGGGCCTATGCGGCGCTGATCGCCTGTTGGTTCGCGGGAATCCTGTATTCCTGCGTGGCCATGATCGACTCGGAGGTGACATCAACTGTCGCCGCCGCAGGCGGGCAGTATACGCAGGCCAAGCATATCGTGGGGCCGTTGATGGCGTTCAACGTGGGCCTCTACCTCGTCTTCGCCTATACGATGCTAGAGGCGGGGAATGCGATCACGCTGGGCTATCTGATTTCCGTGGCCGCCGATATGACCGGCGCGACAGAGGCCATTGACCAGCGGCCGTTCATCATCCTGTCCATCGTGTTCCTCGCATGGCTGAACTATCGCGGGGTTCTGGCGACGCTGACCTTCAACCTGATCATCACGGCCTTTGCCTTTGTGGCCATCCTGATCCTGTTCTTTGCCTCTGCCCCGTGGAGCGAGGGGACGATGCTGGCACATGGGGAGTTGATGTCGGGTCAGGCGGCGCTGCCTTATGGGTGGCTGGGTGTGCTGGCGGCGATGCATTTCGGGCTGTGGTTCTACCTTGGCATCGAAGGCACGACGCAGGCGGCGGAAGAGGTGCGGTCGCCCGCGCGGTCGCTGCCCTTTGGCACGCTGGCGGGCATCATGACGCTGCTGATCGCGGCGACGCTGACGTGGTATATCTGCGTGGGCTATCTGCCGTGGGAATATCTGGGTGACGGGGTGAACGGGGCCGTCGCGCCGCTGTTCAGCGCGGCCCAGATGACGGGGTCGGATGCGTTGATCGTGATCCTTGGCTTCGGAACGCTGTTTGCGACGCTGGCCTCGGCCAATGGCTGCATCAACGATGCGTCGCGGGCGTGGTTTTCCATGGGTCGCGACCATTACCTGCCGCAGTGGTTCGGGGCGGTGCATCCCACCTACCGGACGCCCTATCGGGCGATCATCTTCCTTGTTCCCATCGCGCTGATCTTCGCGCTGGGGGCACCGCTGGATCAGGTGATCACCTTCTCGATCCTGTCGGGGCTGCTGGGGTATACGTTCATGCCGATCAACGTGATCCTGTTCCGGCGGAAATGGCCGCTGGACACGATCAAGCGGGGGTATGAGCATCCGTTCCACCCGATCCCGGCGATCTTGCTGATCTCGCTTTGTGCGGTGACGTATTTCGCCGTGTTCCTTGGCTATGGGACGCAGTTGATTGCCATGGTCAGCTTCTACATCGTGGTGTCGCTGTGGTTCCACTTCTGGCGGTATCGGTTCGTCAAGCGGGCGGACCAGTTCACGATGCCTTGGCCGAAACCGCGCGGGTACTGATAGGATGGGATCGGCCGGTTTAGCGCCGGCCGATCCCGAGTTGACAGGGTGGTGATGGAACTGACTGGATTTCTGGCGGTGGCGCTGGCCCTTGGGGTGGGCGCTGCCGTCATTTTCGCCCTGCGGCGCGAACAGGCGGCGCGGGCGGTGCGGCGGGCGCGGTATCTGTCTGCGGCGGGCGTGCTGTTCACGGATCGGCGCGAGGCGGTGCAGCCGTCAGGCTTTCCCCGGTTGGCCGGGATGCATGAGGGCGTGGAATTCGACGTCCAGATCGTGCCGGACACGCTGAGCTTGCGGAAGCTGCCCGCGCTTTGGGTCTTGGTGAGCGTGCCGGGACCGCTGCCGACGGGGGCGATGGTGGATGTGATGCTGCGTCCTACGGGGATGGAGAGTTTCAGCAATTTCAGCCAGTTGCCGGTGCAGGTGCCGGTACCGCCGGGCTTTCCTGCGGATTGCGCGGTGCGGGCGGATGCGCCGGGGGCGGTGCCCTTCGAGGCGGCGATCCGCGACGTGCTGGCCGGGGTGGATGTGGACCGGCTGAAGGAGGTTCTGGTGACGCCGAAGGGGGTGCGGCTGGTGTTTCTGGCCGAAGAGGCGCATCGCGGGCGCTATCTGATCTATCGCGATGCCGAAATGGGGCGGGCGCCGCTGTCGCCCGCGCGGATGGCGCCGTTCCTTGCGGCGGCCAAGGGATTGCGGGACGCCGTCCTGCGCGAGGCAGAGGGGCGCATGGCATGAAGAAACCGATGCTTCCGTGGATCGTTCTGGCGCTGGCGGTGCTGCTGCCAGGGGTGGGCCATGTGGTCAGCCGTCAGCCGATGCGGGGGCTTATCTTCCTGTTTTTCATCATACTTCTGGGGGCCTTTACGGTGAAAACCGCAAGCCCCGACGTGTCGGTCGTGGGGAAGTATGCCGGGGGGTTGTTCGTTTGGGCGATGTCGATTCTGGATGCCTATCGGATCGGGCGGATCCGGTATGAGGTGTGGCGGCATCAGGCCTGAGGGTAGCTGATGATCGACAGGTAGCGGGCGGGGAGTTTGACGAGGACTTCGGGCCCATGCTGGGCGTCGGCGTCGAAGAACAGGCTGTCGCCGGGTTCGAGGTGGAAAAGCTGGTCGCCATGGCGGTATTTGACTTCGCCTTCCAGCATGAAGAGGAGTTCGATGCCTTCGTGCTGAAAGGTGGGGAAGGTGTCGGATTCGGTCGTCAACGTGATGAGGTAGGGTTCCACGACGACGCCGGAGCTGTTTGATCCGATATGACCCAAAAGGTGATACTGGTGCCCCGCGCGGGTGCCACGCCGTTCGATTTCGAGGTGTTCGCCCGCCTTAACGTGTTGAACTTCCCGCTTTTCTTCATATCCCCGGAAGAAGGACGTGATGGGGGTAGAGAAGGCGTGGGAGAGGATTTGCAGGGTCGTGAGGGAGGGCGAGGTGATGCCGTTTTCGATCTTGGACAGCATCCCGATGGACAGACCCGTGACCGAGGCGAGGTCGGCAACCGTCATGCCCTGCTGGCGGCGGAAGGCGCGGACGGAGCGGCCGATGGCCATTTCGAGGTTGCGTTCGGCCAGTTCGCGGACGCGGTGCGGGTCTTGGGAAAAGACGGGTTTCGCCTTGGGGAGGGCGGAGTCGGCGGAGGTGTCGAGGTCTTCCATACTGTCCCCTGAATGAACATAGGCGAATGGTTTTTCACTATAGGGAAAAATTGGGGGCGGACAAGGCGGCGAAACCGACGGTTTGCGCTGTGCCGGAAGCTGTGCCGGAATGTGTACCGCAAAGCGTCAGCACGCAGCGGGCGGTGGGGTGAGGGGTTGGTAAGGGTTGGGAGGGGGTCAGGGGGCCAGAGGACCGACGCGAAACTGTCCAGTGGACAGTTTCGCCGGTCCGATTGGAGGCGAGGCAACGAGCCTCCAAGGGGTGATCAGCCAGACCAGACGGTTGGGGCACGGGACGCACCCGCCCCGGTGGGGGCGCTTGTCGCCCCCGCCGCCCGGGGGGCGGGGGCGGCCCGTGCGCGGGCGCACGGGCGGGAGGGTTGGACCCGGTCGCGGCGCGGGCGGCAATGGCCGCCCGCTTTGGGGTCGTAGGATCGGCAGATTGCCGGCGGGCCGCGCAGGGTGCGCCATGGCGCACCCTATGTCAGAACGCCGAACGCGCCGCCGTTTCCAATGCGTGAAACACCGAAGCCGCCGAGGAGCGGGGGCCGATGACCGACAGATGGCCCGGCGCGCGGATCACGACGTAGCAGCCCAAATGTTCGATCACCGTCCGGGTGGCAGAGCCGGGGCCGTGGCTGCGGAGGTCGAAGTTGCACAGGCGTTCGAACATCGCCGGAAGGTCCGCCCCCGTCACGTCGAACCGTGCCCATGCGTCGGTCTGTTCGGTGAGGCTGGCCGTTTCGCCGAAATGGGGTTTCAGGATGGCCACGATATCTTCGTGCGTGGCGAAGGGGGCCTCGATCATCCACATGTCGGGCGAGAGCCAGAAGCTGCCATAGGTCGCGCCCTGCGCGGCCTTGCCGGGGGCGGGAAGCGGGATGCCTGCGGCATCGGCAATGTCGGCCACGGCCTTGGCTTCGCCCTGCCGCGCGGCGAGGGAGGCGAGGGCGGTGTCGGTGACTTCGGTGATCGTCACGGGGCCTAGGGTGACGCTGTGGGGGGCGTCATGGCCCAGCGGCGTGATCGGTTTCAGGCGATGGTCAGCCACGGAGGCGTTCTCCTTCCGGGTCGAAGAAGTGGGGCGAGACGATTTCGACCTCTACCTCTGTCTTGGCGAGCAGGTTCACGGCGCGCATGCGTTGGCCGATGCGGCTGTGGCCGTTTTTCAGGTAGCCCAGCGCGATGGAGGATTTGAGGTGGGGTGAATAGACGACGGAGGTGAGCCAGCCGCCATCATTCGCCGCCACCGGGGCCGCGCCGATGTCAAGGAAGTGAGAGCCTGCGGTGAGGGGTTTGGCGGGGTCCACGGGGCGGACGCCGACGAGGCGGAGGCCGTCTTCGGCTGTCAGACCTTCGCGTTGGGACAGGACCATGCCGATGGCGTCCTTTTTCTTCGACACCATCTTGCCAAGGCCCATGTTGAGCGCGGTGGTCTGGCCGTTCAATTCGTTCCCCGCGACATGGCCCTTTTCGACGCGCATGACGCCCAAGGATTCCGTGCCATAGGCGACGGCACCGAATTCTTCGCCCTGCTTCATCAACGCGCGGATCATGGCGTCGCCATAGCGGGTGGGGACGGCGATTTCATAGGCCAGTTCGCCCGAGAAGGAGATGCGGAAGAGGCGGGCGCGCAGGCCACCCGCGACGGTGATGTTCCCGCAGGCCATATAGGGGAAGGCCGTGTCAGAGATGTCTTGATCGACGATCTTTTGCAGGAGTTTGCGGGCATTGGGTCCGGCGACGGAGAATTGGGCCCAAGCCTCGGTCGTGGAGATGAGTTGGACGTCCATGTCCGGGTAGAGGCATTGGCGAACATATTCGAGGTGCCGGAAGACGGGGACGGCGTTGGCGGTGGTCGTCGTCATCACCCATTCGTTTTCGCCCATGCGGGCGGTGGTGCCGTCATCCATGACGATGCCGTCTTCGCGCAGCATCAGGCCGTAGCGGACCTTGCCGATGGGCAGGGTAGAGAAGGTGTTGGCGTAGACCTTGTCGAGGAAGGCGCCTGCGTCGCGGCCTTGGATGTCGATCTTGCCCAAGGTGGTGACGTCGCAGATTCCGACGGAGGCGCGGGTTTGCAGAACCTCGCGGTCCACCGACTGGCGCCATGTGGTTTCGCCCGCTTTGGGGAACCATTGGGCGCGGAGCCACATGCCAACCTCGACGAAGATCGCGCCCTGTTCGGACGCCCATTTGTGGGATGGGGTCAGGCGGGTGGATTTGAATTCGTGCCCGCGCGAGCGACCGGCAAGGGTGCCCATGGCGACGGGGGTGTAGGGCGGGCGGTAGATGGTGGTGCCGGTCTGCGGGATCGATTTGCCTGTCAGTTCGGCCATGATGGCAAGGCCGAGGATGTTGCCCGTTTTGCCCTGATCCGTCGCCATGCCGAGCGTGGTGTAGCGTTTGAGGTGTTCGACGGAGGTGAAGTTTTCCTGTTTCGCCAGCTTGACGTCTTTCACCGTGACGTCGTTTTGCTGGTCGATCCATGCCCGGCCTTTGCCTTCACCCACGTACCAGAAGGGGGAAAGGTTGAGGGGGGCGTCTTCGGCCTTTGGCAGGTCGGGGCTGTGGGGTTTGAGGCCCAAGGCGTCTAGCGCGGCATTGGCTTGGGCGGCACCTGTGGTCAGGGCGGCATGGGTGGACATCGCGCCTGCGGCGGCCCCGGCGGCGGTGAGGTTCTT
>JBDKFE010000021.1:0-10296 GCA_039798885.1 Pseudomonadota bacterium
CTGATCGTGTTCGATGTCGATGAAACCACCGGCGCGCGGTCGGTCAAGGACATCAAGGAACAGGACGTCTATATGGGCGACATGCCCCTGATGACGTCGAACGGCACGTTCATCGTGAACGGGACCGAGCGGGTGATCGTCAGCCAGATGCACCGCTCTCCGGGCGTGTTCTTCGACCATGACAAGGGCAAGACCCATTCTTCGGGCAAGCTGTTGTTCACCTGCCGGATCATTCCGTATCGCGGGTCGTGGCTGGACTTCGAATTCGACGCTAAGGACATCGTGTTCGCGCGCATCGACCGCCGCCGCAAGCTGCCGGTGACGACGCTGCTTTATGCGCTGGGCATGGATCAAGAAGGCATCATGGATGCCTATTACGACACCGTGACCTTCAAGCACGTGAAGAACAAGGGCTGGGTGACCAAGTTCTTCCCGAACCGCGTGTCGGGCACGCGTCCGACCTATGATCTGGTCGATGCCGCGACCGGCGAGGTCATCCTGAAGGCGGGCGAAAAGGCCACGCCGCGGATGGTCAAGAAGTGGCGCGACGAGGGCCAGATTACGGAACTGCTGGTTCCGTTCGATCACATCATCGGGCGCTATGTCGCCAAGGACCTGATCAACGAAGAGACGGGCGAAATCTGGGTCGAAGCCGGTGACGAGCTGACCATGGATTACGACCGCGACGGCGAGGTCAAGGGCGGCAGCCTGAAGGTGCTGCTGGATCAGGGCATCACCGAGATCCCGGTTCTGGACATCGACAACGTGAATGTGGGTCCCTACATCCGCAACACGATGGCGGCGGACAAGAACATGGGCCGCGACACCGCGCTTATGGACATCTATCGCGTGATGCGTCCGGGCGAGCCGCCGACTGTGGAAGCGGCAAGCGCACTGTTCGACACGCTGTTCTTCGACAGCGAACGCTATGACCTGTCTGCGGTCGGCCGCGTGAAGATGAACATGCGTCTTGATCTGGCCAAGCCGGACACCCAGCGCACACTGGACCGCGAGGACATCATCGCCTGCATCAAGGCGCTGACCGAATTGCGCGACGGCAAGGGCGAGATCGACGATATCGACCACCTCGGCAACCGTCGGGTGCGGTCTGTCGGCGAGTTGATGGAGAACCAGTACCGCGTCGGCCTGCTGCGGATGGAGCGCGCGATCAAAGAGCGGATGTCGTCGGTGGAAATCGACACGATCATGCCGCAGGACCTGATCAACGCGAAGCCTGCCGCCGCTGCGGTGCGGGAATTCTTTGGGTCCAGCCAGCTGTCGCAGTTTATGGACCAGACCAACCCGCTGTCCGAAGTGACGCATAAGCGTCGTCTGTCGGCGCTTGGGCCGGGCGGTCTGACCCGTGAACGCGCAGGCTTTGAAGTGCGCGACGTGCACCCGACCCACTATGGCCGGATGTGCCCGATCGAGACGCCGGAAGGTCAGAACATCGGTCTGATCAACTCGCTGGCCACTTTTGCCCGCGTGAACAAGTACGGCTTCATCGAGACCCCCTATCGCAAGGTCATCGACGGTCAGGTGACCGACGAGGTCGTCTACATGTCGGCCACGGAAGAGATGCGTCACACCGTGGCGCAGGCGAACGCCAATCAGGATGCGGGCGGCAAGTTCCTTGACGACCTGATCTCTAGCCGGAAGGCCGGGGAATTCATGCTGAACCCGCCGGATGCCATCGACCTGATCGACGTGTCGCCGAAGCAGTTGGTGTCGGTCGCGGCCTCGCTGATCCCGTTCCTTGAGAATGACGACGCGAACCGCGCGCTGATGGGGTCGAACATGCAGCGTCAGGCCGTGCCTCTGCTGCAATCGGATGCGCCCTTTGTCGGCACGGGGATCGAGGCCGTCGTGGCCCGCGATTCCGGTGCGGCCATCATGGCGCGGCGTTCGGGCGTGATCGACCAAGTGGACGCGACGCGTATCGTTGTGCGCGCGACCGAGATGCTGGAACCCGGCGAGCCGGGCGTCGACATCTATCGTCTGCGCAAGTTCAAGCGGTCGAACCAGTCGTCCTGCATCAACCAGCGTCCGCTGGTGAAGGTGGGTGACAAGGTGGCGCGCGGCGAGGTGATCGCGGATGGTCCCTGCACGGACATGGGCGAGTTGGCCCTTGGCCGGAACGTGGTCGTCGCCTTCATGCCGTGGAACGGCTACAACTACGAGGACTCGATCCTGATTTCCGAGCGCATCCTGCGTGACGACGTCTTTACCTCGATCCATATCGAGGAATACGAAGTCGCGGCGCGGGACACGAAGCTGGGTCCGGAAGAGATCACGCGCGATATCCCGAACGTTGGGGAAGAGGCGCTGCGGAACCTTGATGAGGCGGGCATCGTCTATATCGGGGCCGAAGTGCAGCCGGGCGATATTCTGGTGGGCAAGATCACGCCCAAGGGCGAAAGCCCGATGACGCCGGAAGAAAAGCTGCTGCGCGCCATCTTCGGGGAAAAGGCGTCGGACGTGCGCGACACGTCGCTGCGCCTGCCGCCGGGGGCCTATGGCACCATCGTGGAAGTGCGCGTCTTCAACCGTCACGGCGTCGACAAGGACGAGCGTGCGCTGCAGATCGAGCGCGAGGAAGTCGAACGTCTGGCCCGCGACCGGGACGACGAGTTGGCGATCCTTGAGCGCAACATCTATTCGCGTCTGAAAACGCTGATCATGGGCAAGACGGCGGTCAAGGGTCCGAAGGGCATCAAAACCGGGTCGACCATCGATGACGAATTGCTGGGCACGCTGTCGCGCGGCCAGTGGTGGCAGCTTGCCCTTGGCGAGGAAGCCGAAGCGAAGGAAGTCGAGGCCCTGCACGACCAGTTCGAGGCGCAGAAGCGTGCGCTTGAACACCGGTTCGAGGACAAGGTCGAGAAGGTCCGTCGCGGCGATGACCTGCCTCCGGGCGTGATGAAGATGGTCAAGGTCTTTGTCGCGGTGAAGCGCAAGCTGCAGCCGGGCGACAAGATGGCCGGCCGTCACGGCAACAAGGGCGTCATTTCCAAGGTCGTGCCGATCGAGGATATGCCGTTCCTTGCGGACGGGACTCCGGTCGACCTCGTGCTTAATCCGCTTGGCGTGCCGTCGCGGATGAACGTGGGGCAGATCCTTGAGACGCATATGGGCTGGGCCGCGCGCGGTCTGGGTCTGAAGATCGACGAGGCGCTGCGCGAGTATCGCCGGTCGGGCGACCTGACCCCGGTGCGCGAGGCGATGCGGATCGCCTATGGCGACGATACCTATGGCGAGGCCTTCGGTGGTCTGGACGAGGATGATCTGGTCGAGAAGGCGTCCTATGTGACGCGCGGCGTGCCGATTGCGACCCCGGTCTTTGACGGGGCGAAGGAGCTGGACGTGAACGACGCGCTGAAGCGCGCCGGGTTCGACCAGTCGGGGCAGTCGGAGGTCTTTGACGGCCGTACGGGCGAGAAGTTCGCGCGGAAGGTCACGGTGGGCGTGAAGTACATGCTGAAGCTGCACCACCTTGTCGACGACAAGCTGCACGCCCGTTCGACGGGGCCGTACTCGCTGGTCACGCAGCAGCCGCTGGGTGGTAAGGCGCAGTTCGGTGGTCAGCGTCTGGGGGAAATGGAGGTCTGGGCTCTGGAAGCCTATGGTGCCGCCTATACCCTGCAAGAGATGCTGACGGTGAAGTCGGACGACGTGGCGGGCCGGACCAAGGTCTACGAGTCGATCGTCAAGGGCGAGGACAATTTCGAAGCGGGCGTTCCCGAGAGCTTTAACGTGCTTGTCAAGGAAGTCCGCGGCCTCGGCCTGAACATGGAACTCCTGGATGCGGAGGAGGAGTGACGGGAAGGCGGGGTGACCCCCGCCTGACGGTCCTCGGTCGGACGGGAAACCGTCCGACATCCTTCCCCGCAGCCCTCATCTTAGGGAATTGAAATGAACCAGGAACTGACCAACAACCCGTTCAACCCGGTTGCCCCGATCAAGACGTTCGACGAGATCAAGATCTCGCTCGCGTCGCCGGAGCGCATCCTGTCTTGGTCCTATGGCGAGATCAAGAAGCCGGAAACGATCAACTACCGCACGTTCAAGCCGGAACGTGACGGCCTGTTCTGCGCCCGTATCTTCGGGCCGATCAAGGATTACGAATGCCTCTGCGGCAAGTACAAGCGCATGAAGTATCGCGGCGTTGTCTGCGAGAAGTGCGGTGTGGAAGTGACGCTGCAGAAGGTGCGTCGCGAGCGGATGGGCCATATCGAACTGGCCGCGCCCGTGGCCCATATCTGGTTCCTGAAGTCGCTGCCGTCCCGCATCGGTCTGATGCTGGACATGACGCTGCGCGATCTGGAACGCATCCTGTATTTTGAAAACTATGTCGTCATCGAACCCGGTCTGACGGACCTGACCTATGGTCAGTTGATGACCGAGGAAGAGTATCTGGACGCGCAGGACCAGTATGGCGCGGATGCCTTCACCGCCAATATCGGCGCCGAGGCGATCCGTGAAATGCTGGCCGCGATCGATCTGGACCAGACGGCGGAAACGCTGCGCGAGGAGCTGAAGGAAGCCACGGGCGAGTTGAAGCCGAAGAAGATCATCAAGCGGCTGAAGATCGTCGAGAGCTTCCTTGAATCCGGCAACCGTCCGGAGTGGATGGTTCTGACCGTGCTGCCGGTGATCCCGCCGGAACTGCGCCCGCTGGTGCCGCTGGACGGGGGCCGCTTCGCGACGTCGGACTTGAACGATCTGTATCGTCGGGTCATCAACCGGAACAACCGTCTGAAGCGCCTGATCGAACTGCGTGCGCCCGACATCATCGTGCGCAACGAAAAGCGGATGCTGCAAGAAGCCGTGGACGCGCTGTTTGACAACGGCCGCCGGGGCCGCGTGATCACGGGCACGAACAAGCGCCCGCTGAAATCGCTGTCCGACATGCTGAAGGGCAAGCAGGGCCGGTTCCGCCAGAACCTGCTGGGCAAGCGCGTGGACTTTTCGGGCCGTTCGGTCATCGTGACCGGCCCGGAACTGAAGCTGCACCAGTGCGGCCTGCCGAAGAAGATGGCGCTGGAGCTGTTCAAGCCGTTCATCTATTCGCGGCTTGAGGCGAAGGGGCTGTCGTCCACCGTCAAGCAGGCGAAGAAGCTGGTCGAGAAAGAGCGACCGGAGGTCTGGGATATTCTGGATGAAGTCATCCGCGAACATCCCGTCCTGCTGAACCGCGCGCCGACGCTGCACCGTCTGGGGATTCAGGCGTTCGAGCCGATCCTGATCGAAGGCAAGGCGATCCAGCTTCACCCGCTGGTCTGTTCGGCCTTCAACGCCGATTTCGACGGCGACCAGATGGCCGTGCACGTTCCGCTGTCGCTGGAAGCGCAGCTGGAAGCGCGCGTTCTGATGATGTCCACGAACAACGTGCTGTCGCCCGCCAACGGCGCGCCGATCATCGTGCCGTCGCAGGACATGGTTCTGGGGCTGTACTACGTCACCATGGAACGCAAGGGCATGGTCGGCGAGGGCAAGATCTTCGCCGATATCGACGAGGTGGAACATGCGCTGGCGGCGGGCGAAGTGCATCTGCACGCGTCCATCACCGCGCGTCTGCGCCAGATCGACGACGAGGGCAACGAGGTCTGGAAGCGCTATAAGACGACCCCCGGTCGTCTGCGTCTGGGCAACCTGCTGCCCTTGAACGCCAAGGCGCCGTTCGAACTGGTGAACCGGCTGCTGCGGAAGAAGGACGTGCAGGCCGTCATCGACACCGTCTACCGCTACTGCGGCCAGAAGGAATCGGTGATCTTCTGCGACCAGATCATGGGTCTGGGCTTCCGCGAGGCGTTCCGGGCCGGGATTTCCTTTGGCAAGGACGACATGCTGATCCCCGACACCAAGTGGACCATCGTCAATGAGGTTCGCGATCAGGTGAAGGAATTCGAACAGCAGTACATGGACGGTCTGATCACCCAAGGTGAGAAGTACAACAAGGTCGTCGATGCCTGGTCGAAGTGCTCTGACAAGGTCGCGGGCGAGATGATGGCGGAAATCTCTGCCGTCCGCTTCGATGATGCGGGCGCGGAGAAGGAGCCGAACTCGGTCTATATGATGTCGCACTCGGGTGCGCGGGGTTCGCCCGCGCAGATGAAGCAGCTTGGCGGGATGCGCGGCCTGATGGCCAAGCCGTCGGGCGAGATCATCGAGACGCCCATCATCTCGAACTTCAAGGAAGGTCTGACCGTTCTTGAATACTTCAACTCGACCCACGGCGCGCGGAAGGGTCTGGCGGATACGGCACTGAAGACGGCGAACTCGGGTTATCTGACCCGCCGTCTGGTGGACGTGGCGCAGGATTGCATCGTGCGCGTCAATGACTGCGGCACCGAGCGGGCGATCACGGCGGAAGCGGCGGTGAACGACGGCGAAGTGGTGCAGTCGCTGGCCGAGCGTGTGCTGGGTCGCGTGGCGGCGGATGACATCCTTGTTCCGGGCACGGATGAGGTGATCGTTGCGCGCGGCGAGTTGATCGACGAACGCAAGGCGGATGCGATCGATGTGGCGGCGGTGCAGGTTGCGCGCATCCGCAGCCCGCTGACCTGCGAATCCGAAGAGGGCGTCTGCGCGGCCTGCTATGGCCGTGACCTTGCCCGCGGCACGCTGGTGAACATCGGCGAAGCGGTCGGCATCATCGCCGCCCAGTCCATCGGTGAACCCGGCACGCAGCTGACGATGCGGACCTTCCACATCGGCGGCATCGCGCAGGGCGGTCAGCAGTCGTTCCTTGAAGCGTCGCAGGAAGGCAAGATCGAGTTCCGCAACGCGAACCTTCTGTCCAACGCCAATGGCGAGCAGATCGTGATCGGGCGGAACATGTCGCTGGCCATCATCGACGAGGCGGGCGGCGAGCGGGCGGTCCACAAGCTGTCCTATGGCGCGAAGGTCCATGTGAAGGAAGGTCAGGCGGTCAAGCGCGGGACCAAGCTTTTCGAATGGGACCCCTATACGCTGCCGATCATCGCGGAAAAGGCCGGTCTGGCAAAGTTCGTGGACCTGATCTCGGGCATTTCGGTGCGCGAAGAGACGGACGAAGCCACGGGCATGACGCAGAAGATCGTGTCGGACTGGCGGTCGGCGCCGAAGGGCAACGAGCTGAAGCCCGAGATCATCGTGATGGACCCGGCGACGGGCGAACCGGTGCGCGCGGACAACGGCAACCCGATCACCTATCCGATGTCGGTGGACGCCATTCTGTCGGTCGAAGACCAGCAGGAAGTGCGGCCCGGCGACGTGGTGGCGCGTATCCCGCGCGAAGGTGCCAAGACCAAGGACATCACCGGGGGTCTTCCCCGCGTGGCGGAACTGTTCGAGGCCCGTCGTCCGAAGGATCACGCGATCATCGCCGAGACGGATGGCTATGTGCGCTTTGGCAAGGACTACAAGAACAAGCGCCGCATCACCGTGGAGCCTGTGGACGAGACGCTGACGCCGATCGAGTACATGATCCCCAAGGGCAAGCACATTCCGGTTCAGGAAGGCGACTTCGTCCAGAAGGGCGACTACATCATGGACGGCAACCCCGCGCCGCATGACATCCTGCGCATCATGGGTGTCGAGGCGCTGGCGAACTACATGATCGACGAAGTGCAGGACGTCTATCGCCTGCAGGGCGTGAAGATCAACGACAAGCACATCGAGGTGATCGTTCGCCAGATGCTGCAGAAGCTTGAGATCCTGGATAGCGGCGACACCACGCTGCTGAAGGGCGAACAGGTGGAGCGGATCGAACTGGACGAAGAAAACGCCAAGGCGCGCGCCCGTGGCCTGCGCGAGGCGAAGGCCGAGCCGGTGCTGCTTGGGATCACCAAGGCGAGCTTGCAGACCCGCAGCTTCATCTCGGCCGCGTCCTTCCAGGAAACGACCCGCGTGCTGACCGAGGCTTCGGTTCAGGGCAAGCGCGACAAGCTGGTCGGTCTGAAGGAGAACGTGATCGTCGGTCGCCTGATCCCGGCAGGGACGGGTGGTGCGACGAGCCGCGTGAAGAAGATCGCGTCGGATCGCGACCAGAACGTCATCGATGCGCGCCGGTCAGAGGCCGAACAGGCCGCCGCTTTGACCGCCCCGATGGAGGTGATGGACATGGATGTGGACAGCGGGCTGGTCGATACGATCGAAAGCCGGGATTGATCCGTTCATCCGTGAATGAAGGGGGCCGTCGCAGCGATGCGGCGGCCCTTTTCCTTTTCCTGTCGCTTGCGGGGTGGCGGGGCAGGGGGCGGCTTGGTAGGAGCGGGCAAGAGGAGAGACCATGCCCCTATCCGACAACCTGCGCGGCGCGCTTTATATGTGCGTGGCCATGGCGGCCTTTACCATCAATGACGCGATGATGAAGGCGGCGACGCAGACGCTGCCCTTGTGGCAGGCGATTGCCATGCGCGGGTTGCTGACCTTGGGGCCGCTGATTGCCATCGGGGCGATGACGGGGCGGTTGACGCTGCGGATGGGGCGGCGGGATGCGGTGACGGTGGGGATACGGTCCTTTGCCGAGGTGGCGTCGACCCTGCTGTTCCTTGCGGCGCTGGTGCATATGCCGCTGGCGAACCTGTCGGCGATCATGCAGTCGCTGCCCTTGGCGGTGACGCTGGCCGCTTGGGCGGTGTTCGGGGACAAGGTGGGCTGGCGGCGCATGACGGCGATCCTTGTGGGGTTTGTGGGCGTGCTGATCATCGTGCGCCCGGGGCCTGCGGGATTTGACCATTACGCGCTGATCGGGCTGGCATCGGTCGCCTTTGTCGTGGTGCGGGACCTTTCGACACGCGAATTGTCCAAGGCGGTGCCGTCGGCCACGGTGGCGGTGGCGGCGAGCCTGTCGGTGACGGCGACGGCCTTGATGCTTTCGCTGCCGGGGGGATGGGTCGGGTTTTCGCTGCGCGAGGGGCTGCTGATTGCCGGGGCGGCGGCGTCGCTGGTGGTGGGGTACAACTTTGTCGTCATGGTGATGCGGGTGGGGGATATCGGCTTTGTCGCGCCGTTCCGCTATGTCTCGCTTCTGGTGGCGCTGGTGTTGGGATGGGCGGTGTTCGGGACGATCCCCGATGTGCTGACGATGTTCGGGGCGGGGCTGGTGGTGGTGTCGGGCCTGTTCACCCTGTGGCGCGAACGCAAGGTGAAGGCGCGGGCGGCGACAGTCGATGTAACGCCTGCATGACGGGCCTTGGCCGCGCCCCGGGCGGGCGTTGACATCCCCGGCGACTCCCCCTATACGCCCGTCACATCGTGCGCCTGCCCCTTCGGGAGCGGGTCACGGGATATCGAAAAGTGAGTGGTCATGATCCGGGCCGCATAAGCCCCGATCCTCTGGAATTCCACCGCGTCGTCCCCGGACGGGGGCGCATGCGGTTTTGGTGTTTTGCGATCCGCGCAAGGCATCAGTCGAGAAGCAGCGCGTCGAGGTTCGGCGCGAGTATTGACAACCGCCCAGGACGGGCAAATCGAGGTAGTTGAATGCCGACGATCCAACAGCTGATCCGCAAGCCGCGGGAAGCGAAAGTCAGAAGGTCCAAGTCGCAGCACTTGGAATCCTGCCCGCAGAAGCGTGGTGTGTGCACCCGCGTCTACACCACGACCCCGAAGAAGCCGAACTCCGCTATGCGTAAGGTCGCCAAGGTGCGCCTGACGAATGGCTTTGAGGTGATCAGCTACATCCCCGGCGAAAAGCACAACCTGCAGGAACACTCTGTCGTCCTGATCCGTGGCGGCCGCGTGAAAGACCTTCCGGGTGTGCGTTACCACATCCTGCGCGGTGTTCTGGATACCCAGGGCGTCAAAGACCGTCGTCAGCGCCGTTCGAAGTACGGCGCGAAGCGTCCGAAGTGAGGAGCTGAGAGATGTCCCGCCGTCACGCCGCTGAGAAGCGCGAAATCCTGCCCGACGCCAAGTATGGCGATCGCGTGCTGACCAAGTTCATGAACAACCTGATGCTGGACGGGAAGAAATCCGTCGCGGAATCGATCGTTTATGGCGCCCTTGAGCGCGTTCAGACCCGTCTGAAGCGCGAACCGATCCAGGCCTTCCACGAGGCGCTGGACAATGTGAAGCCGTCCGTCGAAGTGCGTTCGCGCCGCGTCGGTGGTGCGACCTATCAAGTCCCCGTGGAAGTGCGCTCGGAGCGCCGTGAAGCGCTGGCGATCCGCTGGCTGATCACCGCCGCCCGCAAGCGCAACGAGAACACGATGGAAGAACGTCTGGCTGCCGAACTGGCCGACGCGGTGAACAACCGCGGCACCGCCGTGAAGAAGCGCGAAGACACCCACAAGATGGCCGACGCGAACA
>JBDKFE010000022.1:0-24217 GCA_039798885.1 Pseudomonadota bacterium
CGAGATTGACGCCAAGCTCGTCCTCGGCTCCACCCTTTTCGGGGCGGGCTGGGCGCTGGCGGGGCTCTGCCCCGGACCGGCGCTCGCCTCGCTTGGTTATGGGGGGACGGGTGGTCTGGTCTTCCTTATCGCCATGCTGGCGGGTATGGTCGCCGCACCCGCCGCCAAAGCGCGGCTCGACCGCCTCACCGCCTAAAGGATCGCCCATGGACATCCGCGCCCTGACCCCGACCTATGCCGTCTCGCCGCAGATTGAACCGGGCGACCTGCCCGCCATCAAGGCCGCAGGCTATACCACGATCATCGACAACCGCCCGGATGGCGAGATCCCGCCCCACCTGCATACCCCCGTGATGCAGCAGGCGGCCGAAGCTCTGGGTTTGACCTTCGTCGCCAACCCGGTGATCGGCGGTGCGCTGACGCAAGACAACGTGGCCGCACAGCGCGCGGCGATCTTGGCCGCCGATGGCCCCGTCTTCGCCTATTGCGCCTCTGGCAACCGCTCGTCGGTGGTCTGGGCGCTGGCCCATGCGGGGGACCTTTCCACGGATGACCTGATCAACATCCCCGCCCGCTTCGGCTATCAACTGGAACACCTGCGCCCCACGCTGGACCATCTGTCCCGCCGCTGACCGCGGCCCCGGCCCCGGCTCCGACCCCGGCACAGGCCCCGGGGCAGGCACCACCGACGGACGTGGCCTAGGACCCCGCCACACCATCGCGGCTCCGCCCGGCGGGGCCGCCCTACCCCGGCGGTATCTCTTCGCCCCCGATCCGGATTGCGCGCAGCCCGCCCTGTTGGCCCAACTGCCCCCATGCCACCCGACGACCGTCCAGCCCCTCTACCGAGATGCGCGAGATATCGGCCTGCAACAGGGCGATCTCTTGCCCCACGGATAGGTGCAGGACCGTTCCCAGCGGCAGCGACATCCGCAACAGCACCGCATCCAACCGGACCGAGGCCTGCACCACCTGCGCCGCCATGTCCCGCGCAAAGGACTCATCGGGCGGCGGCGCGATGCGTGCAGGCACCGGCGCCATGCGGTCAGGAAGCCCCAGCATGATGATCCCGTCCCGCAGCCCACCCCCCAGCACCCCCCGCGCGCGCAGCAGACGATAGGGCCCCTCCTCCAGCATCAGCAGCAGTGACCGCGCGCCATCGGCCACTGCGGCGAAACGATATCCCCGCATCGTCTCATGCCCCGCGACACCGTCCAGCGCCGTCTCGAACCCGGCCATGGCCCGGTCCAGCACGGGGCTCAGCATGGCCGCATCCGTCCGCGTGGGACGCCGCAGATCCCCCCCGCCGGGGGCCAACCGTCCCGTGGTCAGCGCCTCCACCATCCCGGCGGTCAGCGCGGCATCCAGAACGGCAAAGCCCGTGGCCTGCCCCTGCCCTTCGTCCAGCACCGCGATCAAGGCCGGATCGGGCAGCAGTTCCGCCACCTCGGCCAGCACCCGCCGCTCTACCGCGACGTCACGCAAGTCCAGCGGCAGTCCCAACTCGTCCCGCGCGGCCCGCGCCACGGCCAAGGTCCAGGCCCGCGCGGCAAGATCGGCCAAACCGCCCGCCGTCCTGCCAGCCTCCGACCGGCGCTTCGCCTTGACCGATGCCATCCGCCTGCAACGCCCCATACCCGACTCGCTGGTCGCAGCATGGCGTGCAACCTGCGAACAAAGGGTTAAGCTGCCTTCCGGTCCAGCCGCAGCGGCAGCACCACCCGGAAGGCCGCGCCGCCCTGTCCCGGCAGATAGGCCACGGACCCGCCAAGCTTGGCCATCACCTCGCGGCAGATCGCCAACCCCAGCCCCGCGCCCCCGGCCCGCGTCTGGTCGGTCAGGCGGGCGAATTTCTCGAAGATGATGCCCTGCTGCTGCTTGGGGATGCCCGACCCGTTGTCGATGAAATCCACCGACACCCGCCCCGCCCGCTGCCGCACGGTGATCTTCAACTCCGGCGATGCGGCGTCGCAATACTTCCGCGCGTTCGAGATCAGGTTGATGAAAACCTGCACCAGCCGATCCGCATCCGTCCGCACAAAGATGTTCTCGGCCGGCAGATCGCGGATGATCAGGAAATCCCGCTCTGCCCGTGTGTGCCGCGCGGCGGCCAGCGCCCGGTCCAGTATCTGCTGGACATTGGCCACCCCGATGTTCAACTGCACCGACCCGTTTTCCAGCACACTCAGGTCCAGCAGGTCATCCAGCAGCCGCGTCAGACGGATCGCCTCTTCATGGATGATGCGCCCGTAATTGGCCACCATCTCGGGCGGCAGATCGCCTTCGGTCAGAATTTCGGAAAACGCCCGGATCGACGTCATCGGCGTACGCAATTCATGGCTGATCTGGCTTAGGAAAGCATCCTTCTGCACCGAAAGCTGGGTCAGCTTCTCATTCGCCTCGCGCAATTGCCGGGCGGTGCGGGTCAGTTCCTCGCGCTGCGTCTCAAGCTGCGCGGAATACTCCATGATCTGCGCCGTCTCGTTGGCGACCGCCATCAGGTCCTCGACCGACACCGTTGCCCGCCCGACGATCTGGCTGATCATCGCATGGGCCGTCGCAGCGCCCACCGATCCCGCCAGCCGCCGTTCCAACCCCGCCACGAAATCGGGGGTCGCGTCGGGCAGATACCCGTCCTTCCCCTGCGCCCGCGCCTCGGCGGCAAAGACGGCCAGCGCATTCTCATCCCCCAGAATCCGCTGCGCCATGGTCAACAGCGCCTCCGGCTCTGCCCGCCCCCGCGCCCAGCCCTGCGGCCCGCCCGTCTCGCTGTCAAAGACATTGACAAAGACCAGCCCCTGCATCCGCTCCACCGGGCCGGGGAAGGTCAGCAGCGAGAACAGGCAGAACGCCGCCGTGTTCAGCACCAGCGACCAGAACAGCGCGTGCAGCAGCGGGTCCATCCCCTCTACCCCGAACAGCGCCTGCGGCCGCAGCCAGCCAACCCCGCCCAATCCGTCCGAGAAGACGCCCGCCGACAGCACCGCCCCCGGCCCGAAGGACGGCAGGTACAGCGTGAAGGCCCAGACGGCGAGTCCCGTCATCAACCCCGCCACCGCCCCCACCTTGGTCGCGCCACGCCAGTAAAGCCCCCCCAGAAGCACCGGCAGCACCTGCGCCACGCCGACAAAGGCGATCAACCCGATTGCCGCCAGTGCCGCCGACCCGCCCGACAGGCGGTAATAGGCATAGCCCAGCGTCAGCACCGCCACGATGGCAAAGCGCCGCGACAGGATCACGATCCGCCGCACATCCCCCGACACCGCCGCCTTTGGCCGCAGCTTCAGCCACAGCGGCATCACCACATGGTTCGACACCATGGTGGCCAGCGCGATGCTTTCCACGATCACCATCGACGTGGCCGACGAAAACCCGCCAAGAAAGGCCAGCATCGCCAAAGCCCCCTGCCCCTCGGACAAAGGCAGCGTCAGCACGAACATGTCGGGGTTCGATCCGGCAGGAAGCCGCTCTAGCCCGATCACGGCGATGGGCACGATGAACAGGCTCATCAGCAGCAGATACAGCGGAAAGGCCCAGCTTGCCCGCGCCATATGCCGCTCGTCCCCGTCCTCCACCACCATGACCTGAAACATCCGCGGCAGGCAGATCACCGCGGCGGCCGACACGAAGATCAACCCCGTCCAGCGCCCCGGCTGCACCTCCCACATCCCGATGCTGGACGCCGCGATCCGGTCATAGACCGCGATGGGCCCACCCCCCAGCCCCCAGACGACGAAGACGCCCACCGCCAGCAGCGCCACCAGCTTGACCACCGCCTCCACGGCAATGGCCAGCACCACCCCGTGATGCTGCTCCTTGGCATCCAGATTGCGCGTCCCGAACAGGATGGTGAACAGCGCAAGCCCCCCCGCCACCCAGACCGCCGTCGCATCCCGGTTGGGCAGCGCCCACCCTTCTGGCGTGCCGGATGCAAAGACCCCGAAGGACAGCGTGACCGACTGCAATTGCAGCGCGATGTAGGGCGTCGCCGCGACCACAGCCAGAAGCGTGACCAGCACCCCAAGCAGGTTCGACTTTCCAAAGCGCGACGAAATCAGGTCCGCGATGGATGTCACCCGCTGCTGCCGCCCGATCCGCACCAGTTTACGCAGCAGCAGCCACCAGCCTACGAAAACCAGCGTCGGCCCAAGATAGATCGTGACGAATTCCAGCCCCGATCGCGCCGCATAGCCCACCGCGCCGTAAAAGGTCCATGCCGTGCAATAGATCGACAGCGACAGCGTATAGATCATCGGCGACCGCAGCCAGCCGATCCGCCCCATGGCCGCCCGCCGCTCGGCCAGAAAGGCCACAAGGAACAGCACCGCCACATAGGCCAGACAGGTCAGCACCAGCAGGTTGAACGGCACCGCTCAGCCCTCCCCCGGCCCGCGCGGACCGCTGCCCTCGCCCTCGGCCTCGCCCGCGCCGATCTCACTGCCCAAGCCCGGCGCCATCGCCGCCGCCGCAAGCACAAGGCACAGCCAGACCGCAAAGATGTAAAGCCCGTCCCCCGCCGTCCCCTCATGGGCCCAAAGCATCGGCATGGCAAAGAGGAACGCCCCCACCACGGGCAGCATCCGCGCCGCATCCCGCAGCCGCCGCTTGCGATAGCTTCCCCGTTTCAGGAACAGCGGCGCGCGCCGTCTCGGCCCCCTCATCGCCATCCGGCCCTCATCGGCCCACCAGTTCCCGCACCTGCGCCAACATCTCGGCATTCGAGAAAGGCTTGGTCATGAACCGGTCCACCCCGGCCCGCTCTGCCGCCTCGCGGTCGCGCCCTGCGCCCTTTGCCGTCAGCATCAGCACCGGCGTCGCCCGCGTCCCGGCATCCGCCCGGATCGCCTCTACCACCTCCAGCCCCGAACAGCCCGGCAGCATCAGGTCAAGGATCACCAGATCCGGCCGCTCGGTCCGCACCGCCTCGGCCGCATGGGTCCCATCGGCCAGCGACGACACGGTCAGACCCTCCCGCCCCAGCAGGAAGCGGATCGCCTCGGCAATGTTCGGCTCGTCCTCGATCAACAGGACATGACGCGCCATCATCCCTCCCACCGGGCGGACGGTGCCGCCCCGGTTCCCGCGCCCGCATCCGGGCCAAGCCCGGTCTTCCTGCCGGGTCCTGCCGAACGATGCCCCGATTCCGCACCCGCTGTCAAAACGCGATTCGCGGCCTATACCTCCGCGCCAAGGATCGACGGCTCGCGCCGCGCCGCACAATGTTCGCGCGGACAGACGCGGCAACTCGTCCCGACCGCCAGCACGTCGCCGCCCGCCGCCGCGCGGGCGGGCAGCGGCTCCACCAGCATCGCCGCCTCGCGCAGCTCCACCCCACCCAGTCCTTCGGGATGGCGCAGCGCGCAGACCGCCACCGCGCGGAACCGCCGCCGCCCCTGCCCCGCCGTCTCTACCTCGGCCAGCACCGGACTGCCCGGCCGCCCCAGCGCATCATACAGCGGCCAAAGCGGACAGGCCGCCCCGAAACGCGGCAAGGCGAACCCCTCCGCCGGCTTGCGAAACACCAGCGTCCCCGACCCGTCGCAGATCACCAACCCCTCCGCCGCCCCCCGCCGCAGCGCGATCCGCCGGAACACCGCCGCCACCGGCACGCCAAAGCGCGCGGCGATCCGCAGCACATCGCCCCCGCTTTCCATCCGCGCCGCGTCGAACCCGGCCAGCGGCATCGCCGCCACCTCCGCCGCGAACCGCCCCAGAAACCCCCGCGCCAGCACCCGCGCCGCGCCAGACGCCAGCCCCGCCACCTCTGCCTCCAGCGCCGCCAGCCCGCCGCCTTCCGGCTCCAGCTCCGGCAAGGCCCAGCCCCGCGCCGCCAGCCATCCCTCCATCTCCTCCAGCGGCGCGGCGATCCCCTGCACCTCTGTCAGGTCCGACCCGTCCAGATAGCCCACCAGCGCCTCCGCCCCGACCGCCAGCCGCTCGCTGTCCACATGCAGGTTGCGCAGAAACCGCGCCCGCCAGACCGCATCGATATCCTCCGTTTCCGCCAGAATCGCCGCCGTCGACCGGACCGACGCCACCGCCGACAACACCTCATGCAGCGAATCCGACAGATGCGGGTCATGCGTCATCCGGTCGTTCAGCGCCTCCACCGCCCGCACCAACCCTGCCCGCTGCCGCTCCAGCGCCAACAGCGCCGCCGCCCAGCCCGGAAAGCGCCCCGCGAATTCCTCTGCCCGCTCCATCTCGGCCCCGGCCCCCGGCCCCGCCACCGCCGCCGCCGCCCGCAACTCCTCGACGATCCCGGCCCCGGCCCCCTCTTCCAGCGCCGCCGCCTCCAGCCCCAGCACCTCTGCCAACGCCGCCAGAACCGCCCCCGACACCCGCCGCCGATTATGCTCGATCAGGTTCAGATAGGACGCCGACACGCCCACCGCCGCCGCCACCTCTGCCTGCCGCATCCCAAGGGCCAAACGCCGCTCCCGAAGCCGCGTCCCCGCCAGCGCCACCACCACCATCGCCCGACCCTCCCAGCCCGGCAAAATCTTTACAAAAGCTGGAAAACTTTACAAACCCCATCCCTTCCCATTGCCCAAATTTCCAAAAGCAAGGGGCCGCAGGCCGATGGGCCGCCTGCGTGCCCTGACGGCACAGAGGGCGCGTCCCGGCGCGCAGGCGACAGCAACGCCATACAGGCGGCAGGCCCGCTCTGCCTGACAAACCGCCAAAGGAAAGGGCGCGCCCGGGTCACCCCGGACGCGCCCCAAGTCACGCCAAAGGACTTACTGCAGCGCTTTGTCGGTGATGGCGCTCGTCCAGGCCCCTTCCGGCGCCTTGCTGATCACCGGGTCCGACCCGCCCGACAGCAGCGAGGCAACGGTGCGTTCCGCCGCCGCCACATCCAGCGCGCCGTTCGAACCGGCGGTCAGCTTGGCGATCTCGCCCATCATGCGCTTCTGATGCGCTTCGGTCTGCGCGCCGGTCTCGTCATTCTCCAGCACGATCATCGCCGCCTCGTCCGGATTGGCCTCGGCATATTTCCAGCCCTTCATCGACGCGCGGACGAACTTCACCATCGTCTCGGCAAAGGCCGGATCGGCCAGACGGTCCTCAAGGACGTAAAGCCCGTCCTCCAGCGTCGCCACGCCCTGATCCTCGTACTTGAAGGTCACCAGATCGTCCGGGCTGATGCCCGCATCGATCACCTGCCAGTATTCGTTATAGGTCATGGTCGACACGCAGGCCGCCTGCTTCTGCAGCAGCGGGTCCACGTTGAAGCCCTGCTTCAGCACGGTCACGCCACCGGCGCTGCCATCGGTCTTCAGGCCAAGCTGGCTCATCCACGACAGGAAGGGATATTCGTTCCCGAAGAACCACACGCCCAGCGTCTTGTCCGCGAAATCAGCCGGCGACTGGATGCCCGTCTCCTTCAGGCAGGTCAGCATCATGCCCGAGCTTGCGAAGGGCTGCGCGATATTGACCAGCGGCACGCCCTTTTCGCGCGCGGCCAGTGCGGCCGGCATCCATTCCACGATCACATCGGCCCCGCCGCCCGCGATCACCTGCGGCGGCGCAAGGTCCGGGCCGCCCGGCTTGATCGTGACGTTCAGGCCCTCTTCCTCGAAAAAGCCCTTGTCCTTGGCGACGTAATAGCCCGCGAACTGGGCCTGCGTGACCCATTTCAACTGCAGCGTCACATCCTCGGCCTGCGCGCTCCCCGCCATCGCGGCGAACAGCGCGCCCGTCAGCAACTTCTTCATCCTTTCAACCTCCATGTTGTGGCCCGCTGTCCTGCGGACCTTCGTTTAATGTCTCTGCGACGGGTGCCAAAAGGTCACCCACCGCTCCACCACGGTCACGACGCCATAGAAGACCGACCCCGCAAGCGCCGCAACCGCAATCTCTGCCCAGACCATGTCCAGACCCAGCCGCCCCACCTCGGTCGAGATGCGGAAGCCCATACCCACGATCGGACTGCCGAAGAATTCGGCAACGATGGCACCGATCAGCGCCAGCGTCGTCGCGATCTTCAGCCCGTTGAAAAAGAAGGGCATCGCCGCCGGCAGGCGCAGCTTTACCAGCGCCTGCCAATACCCCGCCCCCCATGTCGCCATCAGGTCGCGCTGCATCCGCTCGCTCGCCTGAAGCCCGGCGACAAGGTTCACCAGCACCGGGAAAAACACCATGACGACCACCACCGCCGCCTTCGACTGCCAGTCAAAGCCGAACCACATCACAAGGATGGGGGCGAGGCCCACGATGGGCAGCGCCGCCACGAAATTCCCGATGGGCAGCAGACCTTTCCGCAGGAAGGGCACGCGGTCGATGGCGATGGACACGACAAAGGCCGCCGCCACCCCGATGACAAAGCCGGTCAACGCCCCCTTCACCACCGTTTGCACGAAATCCGCCCACAGCACGTCGACAGACCCCGCGATCCGCGCGCCGATCATGCTTGGCGCGGGCAGGATCACCGGCTGCACGCCAAACCCCAGCACGATCCCTTCCCACAGGACAAGAACCGTCACGCCAAAAAGCACCGGCACGAAAACGCGCCCCGCCCGGCTGCGCCCGAAAGCCGACCCCGCAAGCCGGGCATTGACCGCCCAAGCCGCCAGCCAAAAGACCGTCGCGCCCACCAGCCAGCTCATGCCGCAACCCCCATCCTGCCGCGCGCCACCCGCTCCACGATCCCCACCGCCACGATCAACATCCCCGCAAGGATCGCCGCCGCGAACAGCGCCGCCCACATGATCAAGGGCTCGCCGAACTGGCTGCCGATCAGCATCCGCGCGCCCAAGCCTTCGATGGCCCCCGTCGGCAACTCGCCCACGATGGTCCCGATCAGCGCCGCCGCCACCGCCACCTTCAGACTGGCAAAGAAATAGGGCATCGACGCGGGCAGGCGCAGCTTCCAGAAAGTCTCGCCCTCGGACGCGTTATAGGTCTTCAGCAGATCCAACTGCATCGCATCCGGGGACCGCAGCCCCTTCACCATGCTCACCAGCACCGGAAAGAACGACAGATAGGCCGAAATGACCGCCTTGGGCACTTCGCGGCTGTCGATCCCCAACTGGTTCGACACCGTCAGGATCATCGGCGCCAGCGCCACGATGGGGATGGTCTGGCTGATGATGGCCCAAGGCATCAGGCTCATGTCCATCACCCGGAACCGCACGATGGACACGGCCATCGCCACGCCCAGCACGATCCCCAGCGCAAAGCCCATCATCGTGCCCCGGAAGGTGACGAAGCCATGATAGACAAGGCTCCGCTTGCTGGTCACCGCCTGCCCCGCCACGCCCTTCCACAACTCCGCCACCACCTGATGCGGCGGCGGCAGCAGGGGCCGGTCCTGCGCCATGGTCTGCGGCACCATCTCGGTGAAGCTGACGGTCGTCCCCGCCCGCTCGGCCTGATCATAGACCCATGTGGAATTCATCCAGACCGCCGCCGCATACCAGATCACCACGATGATCCCCAGCACCGCCAGAACGGGAAGCGCCTTTTCCTTCATCCCCGCGCCCTCACCCTTGCGTCCCTTGCGGCCATGCAATCAGCGCCACCGCCACGATCCCCAGCACCACGCCTGCCGCCTGCAACCCCGTCAGCCGCTCTCCGAACCACAGCACCCCGATCAGCGCCAGCGCCACCAACTGCACGACCGAAGAGATGGACACCGCCAGCGCCAGCCCACTCTCCCGCATCAGCCGCACCATCATCAGGTTGCCCACCAGAAAGCAGCCCAAGGCCAGCGCCAGCGTGGGCCAGTACCCCGACCCCGCATAGGCCCGCAGCACGGAATTCGCCGCGATGAACGCCGCCATGGCCCCACCCAGCCAGACCATCAGCCCCGCACTCATGCCGCGCCCCCGGCTTCATCTCGGCCCAAATACCCAACCGCAGCGCCAGCCCCGGACGCAACGCCCAAGGTCGGACGGCGCCCTCCCCCGTCACGGGGAATGGTCGGGGAGGGGGTGCCGCGCAACGCCTCAGACCTCATCGCCATGCCCTGCCCGCAGACCTTCCCGCACCCGATGCGCGATCTCGATGAACGCCCGGCTGTCGCGGATGTCCAAGGGCCGCTCCTTCGGCAAGGGGCTGTCGATCACATCCGTGATCCGCCCCGGCCGCGGGCTCATCACCACGATCTTCGTGGACAGATAGACCGCCTCGGGGATCGAATGGGTGACGAAACCGATGGTCTTGCCCGTCGCCGCCCAAAGCTTCAGCAATTCCTCGTTCAGACGGTCCCGCACGATCTCGTCCAAAGCACCAAAGGGTTCGTCCATCAGCAGGATATCCGCGTCAAAGGCCAAGGCCCGCGCGATCGACGCCCGCTGCTGCATCCCGCCCGACAACTGCCACGGAAACTTCTTCCCGAATCCCTTCAACTCCACCAGATCCAGCACCCGCTCGATCCGCTCCGCCTGCTCGGCCTTGGAAAACCCCATGATCTCCAAGGGCAGCGCGATATTCCCCGCGATCGTCCGCCACGGATAAAGCCCCGCCGCCTGAAACACATAGCCATAGGCCCGCTTGCGCCGCGCCTCGTCCGGGCTCATCCCGTTCACGGTCAGCGTCCCGCCGGTCGGATGCTCCAGCGCCGCCACGCAGCGCAGGAAGGTCGTCTTGCCACAGCCCGACGGCCCGATGAAGGACACGAAATCCCCCCGGTTCACGATCAGGTTCACGTCCTTCAGCGCATGGACCGGCCCGTCCCCCGTCTGGAAGGTCAGGTTCAGCCCCTTCGCCTCGATCACCGGCCCGCCCGCCGCCACGCCAACCGTATCCCTCACGCCCGCATCCCTTCACCTTCCCGTGGCGACGCCGTGCCAGACTTGCACCCCCCGCGCGCCGCGCCCATCTGCGCCGCGTCCCCGCCGCACAGCCCGTCCCGTCCCCCACCGACCCGCACGCACAGGAAAGCGTGGTCCTTCTGCCGCAACCAGAGCATCGCGCGCCCTAGACCCCCGTCGCCGGAATGCCCGTCCGCACCACCGGACGCGGCGCGGTCAATTCCTTCCACTGGCTCAGCGCACGGTTCACCGCAGGCCGCGCCTCGCGCCCCACGAATTTCCCGTGGCCTTCCTGCGTCTTCACCGCCCCGTCATCGATGGCGACCTGCCCCCGCGTCAGCACATAGCGCGGCAGACCCTTGACCGTCTGCCCCTCGAAAACGTTGTAATCGATGGCCGATTGCTGCGTTTTGGCCGAGATGACCTTCTCCTTCTCCGGGTCCAGCACCATCAGGTCCGCATCCGCCCCGACCAGCACCGCACCCTTCTTGGGATAAAGGTTCAGGATCTTCGCGATATTCGTGGACGTCGCCGCTACGAATTCATTCGGCGTCAACCGCCCCGTGCCCACCCCATGCGTCCACAGCATCGGGATACGATCCTCCAACCCCCCGGTCCCGTTCGGGATCTTCGAGAAATTGCCCAGACCGAACCGCTTCTGCTCGGTGGTAAAGGAACAATGGTCCGTCGCCACCACCGACAGCGACCCCGACATCAACCCCGCCCAAAGGCTCGCCTGATGTTCCTTGTTGCGGAACGGGGGCGACATCACGCGCCGCGCCGCATGGTCCCAGTCGGGATGGAAATACTCGCTCTCATCCAGCGTCAGATGCTGGATCAAGGGCTCGCCCCAGACCCGCTTGCCCGCCGCGCGCGCCCGCCGGATCGCCTCATGGGCATCCTCGCAAGAAACGTGGACGACATAGAGCGGCACCCCCGCCATGTCCGCGATCATGATGGCCCGGTTCGTGGCCTCCCCCTCCACCTGCGGCGGACGACTATAGGCATGGCCCTCCGGCCCCGTATTCCCCTCGGCCAGCAGCTTCGCGGTCAATTCCGCCACCACATCGCCATTCTCGGCATGGACCATGGCCAAGCCGCCAAGGTCCCCCACGCGCCGGAAGGATGCGAACAACTCGTCATCATTCACCATCAGCGCGCCCTTATAGGCCATGAAATGCTTGAACGACGTGATGCCCGCCTTCACGCTGTCGGCCATGTCGTCCCAGACCTTCTCGCCCCACCAAGTCACGGCCATGTGGTAGGAATAGTCGCAATTCGCCCGGCCCGATTTGTTGTGCCACATCTGCGCGGCATCCATCAGCCCCTGCCCCTGACCGGGCAGGATGAAATCCACAACCATCGTCGTTCCGCCCGACAGCGCCGCCCGCGTCCCGCTTTCGAAATCATCCGCCGAATAGGTGCCCATGAAGGGCATCTCCAGATGCGTATGCGGGTCGATCCCGCCGGGCATCACATAGCAGCCCGTCGCGTCCAGCTCCGTCCCGCCCTTCAGGTTCGCGCCGATCTCGGTGATCTTCCCCCCCTCGATCCGCACATCCGCCTTGTAGGACAGATCCGCCGTCACCACCGTCCCGTTCTTGATGATCGTCGCGCTCATCGCTTCTTCTCCCTGTCAGGCCGAACGCCCTTCATTTTCCGTCTTCAAATATCCTGCGGGGGTCCGGGGGTGCAAAACCCCCGGCGGCCAGCCATCAGGACACCACCTCCGCCACCTCAAGACAGGCATGCAGCAGCACATCCGTTCCCGCCGCCGCCCATTCCTCGGAAATGCTCTCCGCCTCATTATGGCTCAGCCCGTCCACGCAGGGGCACATGACCATCACCGTCGGTGCCACGCGGTTGATCCAGCAGGCGTCATGTCCGGCGCCGCTGACGATATCCATATGCGAATAACCCAGCCGCTCTGCCGCGCCGCGCACGACCTCCACCAGACCGGGGTCAAAGGTGACGGGGTCGAAATGCCCCACATCCTCGATCTCGCAGCCCAGCCCCAACTCCTTGGCCACCGCATGCGCCGCCCGCATCACCTCGGCCTTCATCGCATCCAGCTTGCCCTGCTCGGGGCTGCGGATATCGACCGTGAAGACCACCTTCCCCGGGATCACATTCCGCGAATTCGGGAACACCTTCACCTGCCCCACCGCGCCCACGGCATTGGGCTGATGGCTCATGGCGATCTGATGCACCCGCTCGGTGATCCGCGCCATGCCAAGCCCAGCATTGACCCGCATATGCATGGGCGTCGATCCGGTATGCGCGTCCTTCCCCGTCAGCGTGATCTCCAGCCACCACAGCCCCTGACCATGCGTGACGACGCCAATCGTCTTTCCCTCGGCCTCCAGTATAGGCCCCTGCTCGATATGCAGCTCCAGCATCGCATGCATCTTGCGCGCGCCGACCACCTCGTCGCCGACCCAGCCGATGCGCGCCAATTCCTCGCCAAAGACCTTGCCGTCCAGATCGCGGCGCCCCTTGGCATAGTCCTCCGTATGGATCCCCGCAAAGACGCCCGAGGCCAGCATCGCCGGCGCAAACCGCGCCCCTTCCTCGTTCGTCCAGTTGGTCACCACGATGGGACGCCGGGTCTTCACCCCCAGATCGTTCATCGTCCGCACCACCTCCAGCGCGCCCAGCACGCCAAGGACCCCGTCATATTTCCCGCCCGTCGGCTGCGTATCCAGATGGCTGCCCATGTAAACCGGCAGCGCCTCCGGGTCCGTCCCGGGACGTGTGGCGAACATATTGCCCATGGTATCCACCCCCATGGTCATCCCCGCCGCCGCGCACCAGCGCTGGAACAGATGCCGCCCCTCGCTATCGGCATCGGTCAGCGTCTGGCGATTGCAACCCCCGGCCACGCCGGGGCCGATCTTCGCCATCTCCTCAAGGCTGTCCCACAGCCGTGCGGAATTGATCCTCAGGTTCTCCCCGGGTGCTGGCATTCGCTTGCTCTCCCTGCGGGCTCCGGGCGTCTGTCGGCCCGTTCACCCACGTCGTTGATCGACTCGCTTCCTGACCATATGGTCAAAGCGAAGGCGACCACAACCTGACCATACGGTCAACGAAAATCACGGGGAAGAATGCCCGAACCTGCCCGCATTTCACGCATCCGCTCTGGCCGCCGCACAGATATCCGGCGCGAAAACGAACGCCTCATCCTCGACGCCGCCGAAAAAGTCTTTGCCGAGGCGGGCTTCGGCGGGGCGACCATGCAACTCATCGCCGATATGGCGGGCCTGCCCAAGGCCAACCTGCATTACTACTTTCCCACCAAGGAAGACCTCTACCGCCGGGTCGTGCAAAACATCTTTGAAATCTGGCTCGACGCCGCCTCGTCCTTCGACGATGCCGCAGGCCCCATCGAAGGCATCGGCGCCTATATCGAGGCGAAGATGGACATCTCGCGCCGCCACCCCCACGGGTCCAAGGTCTGGGCCGCCGAAGTCATGCACGGCGCGCCGGTGATTCAGGACTACCTCGAAACCACGCTGCGCGACTGGACCGATGGCCGCATCGCGCTCATCCAGCGCTGGATCGACGAAGGCAAAATGGCCCCCATCGACCCGCGCCACCTACTCTACATGCTCTGGGCCACGACCCAGCATTACGCCGATTTCGGCCATCAGATCGAAACCCTGAACGCAGGCCGCCCGCTGTCCGACGCGCACTGGCGCGAGGCGACGGAAAGCGTCAAGCAGATCATCCTGCGCGGCATCGGCGCGCTTTGACGCCGCCCCGCGAGTGCCCCGATGACACGCCTGCCGCAACATCATGCGCGGCGCGGTTGACGGGGCCTAGGCTTGCTTCCTATCGTCGCCCTCAGTTGTGTGTAGGGGGTTGCGAGGATGAAACAATCAGGTCGCCTTGTGGCCCCAGTGGCAAGCGATACGCTCACCATCTCGCCCACAGGTCAGATTGTGCGCTCGGTCATCCACGGCCAGCCCATCCAGTTCTTCATCTCCAACCCGCGCGACGTGATCCAGCGCGTCCACGCCACCGGACAGTTCTACGAACCCGAAGAGCTTGACATCATCCGCCGCTGGTGTCCCCCGGCGCGACCTTCTGCGACATCGGTTCCAATGTTGGCAACCAAGCCATCTACGCGCTGAAATTCCTGCACGCCGCCCGCGTCATCCTCTTTGAGCCGAACCCCGACGCCATCGCCATCCTACTTACCAATCTCGGCCTCAACGGCCTTCTCCACCGCTGCGAAACAGCGCATCTTGGCCTTGGCCTTTCGGACCACAGCGCGGACGGCAAATCCATGGCCGTTTCGGACCGCAACCTCGGCGGCGGCCATATCATCGACGCCGCCGAACCCGCAGGCGGCGGTATCTCGCTGCGCCGGGGCGACGACCTTCTCGCCGACAGTTCCCCCGATTTCCTAAAGATCGATGTCGAGGGGATGGAGATGTCGGTCCTCGCTGGCCTCTCGGGCCTTATCACCCGCTGCCGCCCCACGATCTTCATCGAGGTGGACAACAAGAACCGCGACGCCTTCCTGCAATGGATGACGGACAACCACTACGCCGCCCGCACCACCTTCCGCCGCTACCGCACGAACGAAAACTTCCTGCTCATCCCCCGCCGCATCCGCACCACCCCCCCCGCCGCGACCGAAGACAGCGCCGCCGACAGCATCGTGGCAGAGGATGTGGACAGCACGGACCCGACCCCGGCCCTCCCCGCCCCCGCCAAATCCAGCAGCGCCAAGAAAACATCCAGCGCCCGCGCCAAGTCCTGATCGCCCTACCCCTGCGCCCCGCCGCCTGCTATCCCTACCCCAAGTCAGGGAACACATCGCCATGAATCTCACCGATCTCGCCGCCGAAGCCGCCCGCCTCATCCTCCCCGAATTTTCCGAGGAAACCGCCCTCCGCCTTGGCCTTACCGTGATGAACATGGCCAAACTCGACCGCCTGCCCATCGTCATCGACATCCGCACCCCCGACCGCACCCTCTTCCACCTTGCCATGCCGGGCTCCGCGCCGCTCAACGACCTCTGGGCGCGGCGCAAGTCCAACACCGCGCTCAAGTTCCAGATGGCCACCCTTCACGTGCAGGCGCAGATGGACGCAAAGGGCGAAACGCTGGCCAAGCACGGCCTCCCGCCCGAGGATTACGCCCCCAACGGCGGCGCGGTCCCGATCCGCGTGCGCGGCGTGGGCGTCGTCGCCTGCCTCACCGTCTCGGGCCTGCCGCAGGTCGAAGACCACAAACTCGCCGTCCGCGCGCTGGAAACCCTGCTGCCTGACACCTGACCCGCCACCGTCAGCGGCGCATCAAACAGGCCCAAGTCGCCAATGGACGCGGGTCACGCCCTGTGCGCCATCGCACCCTTAACCACGTTTCGCGGCGCGACTCTGCCGGAATTTGTATGCACAGTTTGCGGTACAGTTTCCGGCACAGGGCCCGGCACGGCCGATACAGCCAAAAACCCAGTCATTTCCGCACCTTCCGGGAACAGGTTAAACCGCCAGCAGCTTGCGGAACAACGCCTCCAGATACTCCCCCGCCTCGGCAAAGGGATCACGCTCCGGCCCCAGCACGGCCCGCACCTGCATGTCGAAATCCGCATAATGCTGCGTCAGCGCCCAGATGGAAAAGATCAGATGCGCCGGCGGCAGACGGGCGATCCGCCCCTGATCCATCCAGCGCGACAGGATCACCGCCTTCTCGTCCACCAACCGCTTCAGATCACCCTCGATCGCCTCGCGCATGCGTGGCGCACCTTGCAGGATTTCCGTGGCAAAGAGCCTGGATTCCCTAGGAAAATCCCGGCTCAACTCTACCTTGCGGCGCACATAGCCAAGGATTTCCTCCACCGGCTCCCCGTCCGCATCCATCTCGCGCAGGGGGTCCAGCCACGTATCCAGCAACCGCGTCAGCAGCGCCTGATGCATGGCTTCCTTGCTGGGAAAATAATACAGCAGGTTGGGTTTCGACAGACCGGCCACCTCGGCAATCTGGTCCAGCGTGGCACCCCGAAAGCCATAGGTGGCAAACACGTCCAGCGCCGCCTCGAGAATGGCTTCGGAATTCTTTTGCTGGATACGGGTCCGGGGTCTGGTCATCGGTCGGTCACGTCACAGGCGGCTCACCTCCGCCAGACCGACCTTGGCGAATTCTTCAAAGGATGCAAGGCCCTGATTGGCAAAGGGGGCGGCCCTGCCGCCCCCGCCACCGCGTCACTCGACGGCGATGATCATCAGATAGGGCACGGCAACCAGCATCCCGGTCACCAGTGCCAGCGTCCGCGTCAAACCCTTGAAGTTCATGGTAGGTCTCCCTTTTCTGTCCCTGTTCGTCCCGCTCATTTAGGATGCGCCGCGCGGATCGCAAACCACCCCTTCACTCTTTTTCTCCATCCTTCCCGCGCACCCGCCCCAGAACCACGTCCATCCCCTCGCCCCAGGCCGCCAGCGCCCCCCGTGCCTGCAACACGCGCACCAGCGCCTCGGTGATCCCGCCCGGCGTCGCGATTCCGGTTCGGATATCCGCAAGACTGCTGCTTTCCCGCAACAAAACCTCCGCATTGCCCCGCACCGTCTCGGCCACCAGACGCCGCGCGGTCCCCGCCTCCACCCCCTGCGCCACGTACCACCCGATCAACGCATCCATCCAGAAGAACGCCGCGCCCGACATCGCGCCAAAGGCCGTGGCCGTGACGAATTCCCCTTCATCTTCAAATACATGCAATGGCCCCAGCGCGGCCAGAAACCCCTCCCACTCGCCCCGCGCGGGATGCAGAAGGCACGGCCCCAGCCCATGCGCATTGGCCAGTCCCGGCATCATCGCGCAGGCCGCCGCCGCCGGGGCCACCGCCCCGGCCACCGCCGCCACCCGCGCCCCCGCCATGGCCGACAGCACCGACTGCCCCACTCGAAAGCGCAACCCACGCAGGATCGCCACCCCCTCCGCCGCAGGCAGACAGACAAGGATCAGATCGCACCCATCTACCACCGCCTGATTGCTCTGCGCCACCTCCACCCCATGCGACGCCGCCAATCCCGCCGCCCGCGCCGCCGACCGGGGCGACACGACAAAGGAAAACCCGTGCCCCGCCGCCCCCCGGATCAGGAACTCTGCCAGATGCCCCGTCCCCAGCACCCCGATCCGCACTTAAGGCATCTCCTCAAGAACTTCCGCTACAGCCTTGGCCGTAAACGCAATATCCGCATCCGTATGCACCAGAGACGACAGTGAATGCAGCGTGGCCGAAGGGTTCATGTAGACCCCCTTGTCGAACAGCCGCAGCACAAAGTTGCGGAACTTCACGCGGTCCACATGGGTGCAGAAGTCGCGGAAATCGTGGATCTCCTCCTTCTCGGTAAAGAAAATCTGGAACATCGAATTGACGCCCTGCACCCGCATCGCGTGCCGGTTCGACGCCTTGGCGACCCGCTCCAACTCCGCCGCCATCCTCTGCCCCAAATGCTTGATCCGCGCGAACCCCGCCTGATTGTCGGCCAGCATCGTCTCCAACATCACCTTGGTCACATGCAGCGCCAGCCGCCCCGCATTATGCGTCCCGAAATGCAGCACCTTGCCCCATTCCAGCCCCGCCATGATCTCATCCCGCCCGCCGATCATCGCCATCGGCAACCCGCCCCCCAGCGCCTTGCCATAGGTCACGATATCCGGCTCCAGCCCGTAAAGCTCGGCACAGCCCCCCGCCGCCAGACGGAAGCCCGTCACCGTCTCATCCAGATAGAACAGCGCCCCATACTGGCGGCACAAGTCTTGGATATGTTTCAAATATCCGGGCTTGGGCGGGATCACCCCCATGTTGGACATGACCCCTTCCGTCACCACACAGGCCGCCTCTGCCCCGTGCAGCTTCATCGCCCGTTCGATGGCGTCAAAGTCGTTCCAGCGCACGACAATCGTGTCCTTCCACGCCTCCTCCGGTATGCCCGAGCTATCGGGTATCCGCACCGGATCGTTGGGATGGCCGAACATCGTCGGCGGCAGCGGGTTGGTGTTCACCAGCACCGCATCCCACCAGCCGTGATAATGCCCCTCGAATTTGATGATCTTGCGCCGCCCCGTATGCCCCCGGCACAGCCGGAACGCCGCCATCGCGGCCTCTGTCCCGGTATTGGCGAAACGGACCTTGTCCACATGGGGCAGAAGGGCCACCAGCATCTCGGCCACCTCCACCTCCACCTCCAAGGCGGTCGCGAAATGCGTCCCCCGCGCCACCTCGCGCGTCACCACCTCCACCACCTTCGGATGCGCATGGCCAAGCGGCAGCGCGCCAAAGGCCATCATCCAATCCACATAGTCCCGCCCATCCACATCATAAAGCCGCGCGCCCTGCCCGTGGCTCATGTAACGTGGCGCGCCGCCAAAGGTGGCAGGCCCGCGCGAGGCCGAAGAGACCCCCTCCACCAGCACCTTCATGCCGCGCTCGAACAGGGATTGGGACGTGTTGGTCATGGACAGGCTCCGCTTGCTTGCCCCGACCTTGGCCCCCTGCCTCCCCCCCGTCAAATTCAGGACCGACAATCCATGTCGCCCCCGCCCCCCAACCCGCGCAACGCGAACGGGCGCCCCCGTCAGGGGACGCCCGCGAATTTTCGCAGAAAATTCGGACCCTCCGGCCCGGATCACTCCGCCGCGTTGGCCATCGGGTTGTTCGGATGCGTCGTCCAGTTGGCGTAATCCGAAACCACCCGCCCCGTGCGCGGGTCTGTGGCCCCCTTCGGCATCTCGACCATGGTGATGCAATTCTCCACCGGGCAGACATTGACGCACAGGTTGCAGGCCACGCATTCCTCATCCTTCACCGTGAACACCCGATCCGGCGACATGGCGATGGCTTGGTGGCTGGTATCCTCGCAGGCCGCATAGCAGCGCCCGCAGGAAATGCAGGCATCCTGATCAATATGCGCCTTGGTCACGAAGTTCAGGTTCAGGTCCTGCCATTCCACGAAATTCGGCACCGCCCGCCCGACCAACTGATCCAGCGTCATGTGCTTTTCGTCCAGATATTGCGACAGGCCCGAAATCATCTCTTGCACGATCTTGAACCCATAGGTCATCGCCGCCGTGCAGACCTGCACGTTCCCCGACCCCATCGCCATGAACTCTGCCGCATCGCGCCATGTCGTGACGCCGCCGATGCCGGAAATCGGCAGCCCCCGCGTTTCGGGATGGCGTGCGATCTCGCCCACCATGTTCAGCGCGATAGGCTTCACCGCAGGGCCGCAATAGCCGCCATGGCTGCCCTTGCCGTCGATCATCGGGAAGGGCGAGAAATTGTCCAAATCGACATTCGTCACCGATTTCACGGTGTTGATCAACGAAACCGCATCCGCCCCGCCCCGCTTCGCCGCCATGGCAGGCGGCAGGATCGATGTCACGTTCGGGGTCAGCTTCACGATGCAGGGCATCTTGGAATAGTGCTTCACCCATGCGGTGACCATCTCGATATATTCCGGCACCTGCCCCACGGCGGAACCCATGCCGCGTTCCGCCATCCCGTGCGGGCAGCCGAAGTTCAACTCCACCCCATCGGCCCCGGTATCCTCGATCCGGTGCAGGATGTCCTTCCAGCTTTCCTCGTCACAAGGCACCATCAGCGAAATCACCAGCGCGCGGTCGGGGTAGTCCTTCTTCACCCGCCGGATTTCATCAAGGTTCACCTGCAAGGGGCGATCCGTGATCAACTCGATATTGTTCAACCCCAGAAGCCGACGATCCGCCCCCCAGATCGCGCCATAGCGCGGGCCAGACACGTTGACGATCGGCGGCCCCTCAGAGCCCAGCGTTTTCCACACCACCCCGCCCCAGCCTGCATCAAAGGCGCGGCGGACATTGTATTCCTTGTCCGTCGGCGGCGCAGAGGCCAGCCAGAACGGGTTGGGCGATTTGATCCCGATGAAATTGGACGTCAGGTCAGCCATTGTCAGCCTCCATGTTGGCGCGCGCGGTCAGGGCAATCCCCGCCGCCGTCTTGCTATCTGAAAGGGAATTGCGGCTCAGAACCCCAACAGGTTCCAGAACCAGCCGATGATGATCCCGCCCACTTCGCCGAATTTCGGGATCACATAGGCCCATGCCATCGCCGCCACCGTGTTCACGATCAGGAACAGCGGCAGCGACATTTTCATCATGCCCGCGAACAGAAAGATCACGGGGCGCAGCGGCCCGAAGAAATGGCCGATGAACACCGCGCCCATCCCCCATTTCCGAAACGCCTGTTCGGCCTGTTTCACCAGATCGGGATGATCCTTCAACGGCCACATCGCCAGAATGCGATCCCCGAACCGCCAGCCCAGCCACCAGCTGAAGCTGGACCCGACCATCGCCCCCAGCGCCGCCCCGGCCCAGATCGGAAAGAACGGCACCGCCCCCGTGGCCACCGTCGCGCCGACCCCCACAAGGATTGCCGTCGATGGCACCAAAAGTGACAGGAAGGCCGTCGTCTCGGCCGCCGCGAACACCAGCGACAGCCAGAAGGACCATTCCTGATGCCGCTCGATAAAGGCGATGATCGCCTCGGTCGAAAAATCCATGATCCCTCACCGCTTCCGGCAAGGCAGATGGGGCCTGCCCGCGCCCCGGTAAAGGGGAGCGCGCAATTATCATGTCCGCGCCATCAGCGCCGCGTGGATATCCTCCGCCGCGTCACGCCCTTCGGCCACCGCCGTCACGGTCAGGTCCTCGCCCCCTGCGGCACAGTCGCCCCCGGCCCAGACGCCCGGCACCGATGTCCGCCCCGCGCCCGTCACGGCAATCTTGCCGCCCGCCAGCGCCAACCCCTCTGGCGCGCCCGAAAGCGTCTGCCCGATGGCCTTGAACACCTGATCCGCCCGCAGCCGGAACGTCTCGCCCGTGGATTTCAACCCGTCCGGCCCATCGACCGTATAGGCAAACTCCACCTCCAGCGCCGACCCCGCCTGATGCACCGCGACCGGGGACGCGTTGCAGATGATCCGCACCCCCGCACTCGTCGCATGTTCCTGCTCATAGCCGGATGCGCTCATCTTCTCTTGCCCGCGCCGATAGACGATGGTCACGTTCTGCGCGCCCAAAAGCTTTGACTGCACGGCGGCATCCACGGCGGTCATCCCGCCCCCGATCACCACCACATCGCGGCCCACGGGCAGCACCGACTTGTCCTTGGCCTGCCGCAGCTCTGCGATGAACTCCACCGCAGGGCGCACGCCCGCCATATCCTCGCCCGGGGCCCGCAGCGCATTCACCCCGGCCAGCCCCATCCCAAGGAAGACCGCGTCATACTGCGCCTGCAACTCTGCCAGCGTCACGCCATGGCCAAGCGCCACCCCGGTCTTCACCGTGATCCCGCCGATCTGCAGCAGCCAGTCCACCTCGGCTTGGGCAAAGTCATTCGTGCTCTTGTACTGCGCGATCCCGTATTCGTTCAGACCCCCGGCCTTGGGCCGCGCGTCATAGATCACGACGTCATGCCCCTTCATCGCCAGCCGATGCGCCGCCGCCAGACCCGCAGGCCCCGCCCCGACCACCGCCACCTTGCGCCCCGTCACCGCACCCCGCGCGAAGGGATGCACCCCCTTGGCCATCAGCGTATCCGTGGCAAAGCGCTGCAACCGCCCGATCTCCACCGGCTTGCCCTCGGCCACCTCGCGCACGCAGACCTCTTCGCACAGCGTCTCGGTCGGGCAGACCCGCGCACACATCCCGCCAAGGATGTTCTGGCTCAGGATCGTCTTGGCCGCCGCATCCGGCGTGCCCGTGGCGATCTGGCGGATGAAAAGCGGAATGTCGATGCTGGTCGGGCAGGCCGTCATGCAGGGCGCGTCATGGCAGAAATAGCACCGATCCGCCGCCACCCGCGCCTCATGCGCGTCCAAAGCGGGTTCATGGTCGCTGAAGTTGCCGGCATAGGCATCGGCTGGCAGACGCCCCGGAACGACACCGGGCGTGAGCGGGCTGTTGGACAAGGCAGATCTCCCTGTTTGCTTTATTCGTTGAAAGAAACGCTGCCACAGCCCCATATTTTTATCAAACGGTAAAATACACCCAACCCGCGATTTTTCGCACAGCACGCCCCAATCCGCTTTGGATGCCGCGAAAACAGGCAAACCTGCCCCGCACATCGCCGCTTTTCACCCCCGCCCGCCTCGCGTATAACCAGCGCAACCTCCGGGGCACCGCCACCTCGCGGAACCCGGTGAAACCAAGAAACCCGGCGCAACGTCGCCAGCAGAGGACCGGCATGAGCAAGAACACCACCGAAGCCGATGTCGCCTTCATTCAGGCGCTCGCGGAACTTCTGAACAAGAACGAACTGACCGAGCTTTCGGTGAAGCGCGAATATGGCGATGACGACAGCCTTGAGGTCCGCGTGATCAAGCAGGTCACCGTGGTCCAAGCCGCGCCAACCTTCGTGCAGCACGCCGCCCCCGCTGCTGCGCCCGCCGCCGCATCCGCCGCCCCGGCAACCGCCGCCCCCGCCGCGCCCGAAGACCCGGCCCAGCATCCCGGCGCCGTCACCTCGCCCATGGTCGGCACCTGCTACCTTGCCGCCGAACCGGGGGCCACGCCCTTTGTCGCCGTCGGCGCCACCGTGACCGAAGGCCAGACCGTCCTCATCATCGAAGCGATGAAGACCATGAACCACATCCCCGCCCCCAAGGCCGGGACCGTGAAGCGCATCCTCGTCGAAGACGGCACGCCGGTCGAATACGGCGCGCCCCTCCTGATCATCGAATAAGGGAAAGCCCATGTTCGAAAAGATCCTGATCGCCAACCGGGGCGAGATCGCGCTGCGCGTGATCCGGGCAGCCCGCGAAATGGGGATCAAGTCGGTCGCCGTGCATTCCACCGCCGATGCCGACGCGATGCATGTCCGCATGGCCGACGAAAGCGTCTGCATCGGACCCGCCTCCTCTTCGCAAAGCTACCTGAACAAGGCCGCCATCATCTCGGCCTGCGAAATCACCGGCGCGCAGGCGGTCCATCCCGGCTACGGCTTCCTGTCCGAAAACGCCGCCTTCTCGCAGGCGCTGGAAGACCACGGCATCACCTTCATCGGCCCCTCGGCGGAACATATCCGCATCATGGGCGACAAGATCACCGCCAAGGAAACCGCCAAGGAACTGGGCATCCCGGTCGTCCCCGGCTCTGACGGTGGCGTGCCGGATTACGAAACCGCCCAGACCGTGGCCGAACAGATCGGCTATCCGGTCATCATCAAGGCCACCGCCGGCGGCGGCGGGCGCGGCATGAAGGTGGCGCGCACGGAAGCGGACCTCGAGCTCGCTATCAGCACCGCGCAATCGGAGGCCAAGGCGGCCTTCGGCAACGGCGACGTCTACATCGAGAAGTATCTCGAGAAGCCGCGCCACATCGAGATTCAGGTGCTGGGCGACGGCAAGGGCCGCGCCATCCACCTGGGCGAGCGGGACTGCTCGCTGCAGCGCCGCCACCAGAAGATCTGGGAG
>JBDKFE010000023.1:0-20400 GCA_039798885.1 Pseudomonadota bacterium
CCCGTTCCAAATTCGGTTGGAATATTCGTTCCACGCTGCTAGCGTCCCGGCAAAAGGGGAGAGGCATGAGCGCACCGGCCAGCATCGACGAATTCCGCATCCGGCTGGCCGAGGTGACGGACACGCTGCCCAAACGCCTGCGCCAATGCGCGGAGTTCATCGCGGCCAATACCGACCGCATCGCCGTCTCGACCGTGGCGGAACTGGCGGTGGGGGCGGATGTGCCGCCTTCGGCCCTGATGCGGTTCTGCCAGATCCTTGGCTTTTCCGGCTTTACCGAAATGCAGCGGCTGTTCCGCGAAGCCTATTCCCCCGGCTGGCCGGATTATGGCACCCGGCTCAAGAACCTAAAGGAGAACGGCGCGGGCAGCCCCGCCGCGCTGCTTGCCGAGTTTGTCGAGGCGGGGCGGCTGTCGCTAGAGCAGCTGGCGAAATCCGCCGATGAGGCCGCGCTTTCGCAGGCGGCGGCGCAGCTTGCGGGGGCAGAGACGCTGCATGTCATAGGCCTTCGGCGGGCCTATCCGGTGGCAAGCTATCTGACCTATGTCTTCGAGAAGATGCAGGTCCCGGCCATGCTGCATGACGGGGTGGGCAAGCTGGACCATCGTCACGCACTGCGGAAGGGGGATGCCTGCGTTGCCATCACCTTCGCCCCCTATTCGGACGAAACGCTGGCGCTGGCGGCCGACGCGCAGGCGCGGGGGCTGCCCGTGATCGGCATCACGGATCGCCTGACCAGCCCGCTGGCGCGTCTGTCGGCGACCGTGCTGACGGTGCCAGAGGTGGATTTCGGGGCCTTCCGGTCGCTGTCGGCCACGCTGGCGCTGTCTATCGCGCTGGCGGTGGCGGTGGGGACGGCGCGGGAGGGGTGAAGAAAGCCCTTCCCCTTTCCGACGCTATGGAATAAAAATTCCAAAACAGGTCACGGGCCGAATCCCTGCACCAAGGGGGGCCGGAGAAGGAGCGGTATCTGCCGTGAAAACGCTTGATGTCATCACCATTGGCCGATCCTCGGTCGATCTTTACGGCGCGCAGGTGGGCGGGCGGCTGGAGGATATGGGGTCCTTCCAGAAATACATCGGCGGCAGCCCCACCAATATGGCGGCGGGGACGGCGCGGCTGGGGCTGCGCTCGGCCCTGATCACGCGGGTGGGCGACGAACATATGGGCCGCTTCATCCGCGAGGAATTGGCCAAAGAGGGCGTGGACGTGCGGGGCGTCAAGACCGATCCCGAACGGCTGACGGCGCTGGTCCTGCTGGGTATTCGCGACGAGAAGCAGTTTCCCCTGATCTTCTATCGCGAGAATTGCGCCGACATGGCGCTGTGCGAGGAAGATATCGACGAAGGGTTCATCGCCGAGTCCCGCGCAGTCGTCGCGACGGGGACGCATCTGTCGCATCCGCGCACCGAGGCGGCGGTGACCAAGGCGCTGGCGCTGGCGCGGCTGCATGGGCTGAAGACCGCGCTGGATATCGACTACCGCCCGAACCTCTGGGGCCTGTCGGGCCATGGCGATGGCGAGAACCGTTTCATCGAAAGCGCCGCCGTCACGGCAAAGCTGCAGGCGACGCTGCATTACTTCGACCTGATCGTGGGCACCGAAGAGGAATTCCACATCGCGGGCGGCACGACCGACACCATCGCCGCGCTGCGGGCCGTGCGGGCGGTTTCCAAGGCGACGCTGGTTTGCAAGCGCGGGCCGATGGGGGCGGTGGCCTTTACCGGGGCGATTCCCGATACGCTGGACGCGGGCGAATCCGGCCCCGGTTTCCCGATCGAAGTGTTCAACGTGCTGGGTGCAGGGGATGGGTTCATGTCCGGCCTGCTGAAAGGCTGGCTGGATGGCGAGCCTTGGCCCGTCGCGCTGACCTATGCCAATGCCTGCGGGGCCTTTGCCGTGTCGCGCCATGGCTGCACGCCGGCCTATCCGTCATGGGAAGAGTTGCAGTTCTTCCTGAAGCGCGGCGTGGTGGAAAAGGCGCTGCGCAAGGATGCGGCGCTGGAGCAGGTGCATTGGGCGACGAACCGCCACAAGGACTGGTCCACGATGCGGGTCTTTGCCTTTGACCACCGTATGCAGCTAGAGGCGATGGAGGGCGCGACACCCGCCAAGATCGGTGCCTTCAAGGAACTCTGCCTGAAGGCCGCGCTGACCGTGGCGGATGGCAAGCCGGGGCATGGGGTCCTTTGCGACTCGCGCCTTGGTCGCCATGCGCTTTACGCCGCCGCCGGGACGGGGCTGTGGATCGGGCGGCCCGTCGAATGGCCGGGATCGCGCCCACTGGTGCTGGAGCCAGAGATCGGCCCGGATTTCGGCGGCTTGCAGGAATGGCCGTTGGAGCATGTGGTCAAGGTGCTGTGCTTCTACCACCCCGAAGACGATGCCGCGACCAAGGCGCAGCAAGAGGAGACGGTGGTCCGTCTGTTCCACGCCTGCCGCCGCAACCGTCTGGAAATGTTGCTGGAAATCATTCCGTCCAAGGTTGGCCCGGTGGATGACATGACTTCGGCGCGGGTCATTGAACGGTTCTATGACCTTGGGGTTTACCCCGATTGGTGGAAGCTGGAACCCTTTGCCACCGATGCCGCTTGGGCCAATGCCTGCGGGGCGATCACGGCGCGGGACCCGCATGTGCGGGGGATCGTGGTGCTGGGGCTTGATGCGCCAGAGGATCAGCTTGCGGCCTCGCTGGCGCTTGCCGCGCGGCACGATCTGGTGAAGGGTTTCGCCGTCGGCCGCACGATCTTTGCCGATGCCGCACGGGGCTGGCTGGCGGGGGCGATGACCGACGAGGCCGCCGTCGCCATGATGGTCGAAAGATACCGCCGCCTGTGCCTGATCTGGGACGAGGCGCGCGCCAAGGGGGAGATTGCCGCATGAACACGATCCGACTGACCGCCGCGCAGGCGATGGTGCGCTGGCTTGCCAATCAGCAGGCCGAGGATGGCACACGGTTCATCGAAGGCATCTGGGCGATCTTTGGCCATGGCAATGTGGCCGGGCTGGGCGAGGCGCTGCACGGCGCGCGCGATGTCTTTCCGACATGGCGGGGACATAACGAACAGACCATGGCCCATACGGCGATTGCCTATGCCAAGGCATCGAAGCGGCGCAAGGCGATGGCGGTGACCACCTCTATCGGTCCCGGTGCGACGAATGTGGTGACGGCGGCGGCGCTGGCCCATGCGAACCGCCTGCCGGTGCTGATCATCCCCGGCGATGTCTTCGCCAATCGCGCGCCCGACCCGGTGCTGCAACAGGTCGAGGATTTCGGGGATGGCACGGTCAGCGCGAATGACTGCTTCCGCCCCGTCAGCCGCTATTTCGACCGCATCACGCGGCCCGAACATATCCTGACCGCGCTGCCCCGCGCGCTGCGGGTGATGACGGACCCGGCGGAATGCGGTCCGGTGACGCTGGCCTTCTGTCAGGACGTGCAGGCAGAGGCTTACGACTATCCCGAAAGTTTCTTTGCGCCGAAGGTCTGGCGCATCCGCCGCCCAGAGCCGGATCAGGCAGAGCTTGAGGCGGCGGTGGCGGCGATCAAGGCGGCGAAGGCCCCGGTGATCGTGGCGGGTGGCGGCGTGATCTATTCCGGGGCCGAGGCGGCGCTGGCTGCCTTTGCCGCCGAGCATGGGATTGCGGTGGTGGAAACGCAGGCGGGCAAATCCGCGCTGCCGCATGACCATGACCTGAACTTTGGTCCCGTGGGGGTGACGGGGTCGTCTTCGGCCAATATCGTCTGCGAAGGGGCTGATCTGGTGATCGGCCTTGGCACGCGGTTTCAGGATTTCACCACGGGGTCTTGGTCGCTGTTCAAGAACCCGGCGCGGCGGATATTGGCGATCAACGTGCAGGCCTATGACGCGGGCAAGCATGGCGCGATGAGCCTGGTTTCCGATGCGCGCGTGGCGCTGGAAAAGCTGGGCGCGGCGCTGAAGGGCACGCGCTTCGCGCTGCCGGACGCGGGGCTAAAGGCGGATTGGGCGGCGGCCAAGGCGGCGGTCAAGGCCGCCCCTGCGGCGGGCAATCAGCTTCCCACCGACATGCAGGTGGTGGGGGCGGTTCAGCGGGCCGCCACCCCCGCCACGGTCGTGATGGGCGCGGCAGGCACGATGCCGGGCGAGTTGCACAAAATCTGGGATGCCGCGCAGGGCGGGTATCACATGGAATACGGCTTTTCCTGCATGGGGTATGAGATTGCGGGGGCGCTGGGGATCAAGATGGCGCGGCCGGATGCGGATGTGGTCTGCATGGTGGGCGACGGGTCCTACATGATGGCCAATAGCGAATTGGCGACGGCGGTGATGATGGGCGTGCCCTTCACCGTCGTCCTCACCGACAACCGGGGCTATGGCTGCATCAACCGCTTGCAAAAGCACACGGGCGGCGCGCCCTTCAACAACCTGCTGGACGATGCCTATCACGTGAACCCCTCGGCCATCGACTTTGTGGCCCATGCCGCCAGCATGGGCGCGCGGGCGGTCAAGGCGGGGTCCGTGGCGGAACTGGAGGCGAAGATCACCGAACTGCGCGGGGGCGGGGTGCCCTCGGTCATCGTGATCGACACCGATCCCATGCCGTCCACCGCGGCGGGCGGGACGTGGTGGGAAGTGGGCGTCCCCGAAGTCTCGACCCGCGAAAGCGTGCGCGCGGCACGGACAAAGTACGAAGAAATGAAGGCAAAGCAGTCGGTTGACGGCTGAAGTTGAGAAAGCACATGATCCTTTTCGGAACCAATCCCATCGCATGGGCAAATGACGACGACCGCAGCATCGGGGCGGATATCGCCACCACCCGCATCCTAGACGAGGCGGGCCGCCAGATCGGCTTTGACGGGATCGAGAACGGCCACCGTTGGCCGGACGATCCCGAAGAATTGCGCGCGTTGCTGGGGTCTTACGGGCTGAAGTTCATCTCTGGCTGGTATTCGACCGAGCTTCTGGTCCGGTCGGTCGAGGACGAGATTGCCGCCTGCCAGCCTCATCTGGCCAAGCTAAAGCACAATGGCTGCAAGGTCATGATCGTCTGCGAGACGTCGAACGCCATTCATGGCGATGCGGGCCGCGCGGTGAATGACCGCCCGACGCTGACGGCGGATCAGATGACCGCCTTTGGCGCGAAGCTAGAGGCCTTTGCGGCCTATCTGTCGGGGCAGGGGATAACGCTGGTCTATCACCATCACATGGGGACCATCGTCGAAAGCCCCGCCGACATCGACGCCTTCATGGCGGCGACGGGGCCGCATACCCATCTCCTTTTCGACGCGGGCCATTGCGCCTTTGGCGGGGGCGATCCGGTGGCGGTGCTGACGCGGCATATCGGGCGCGTGCGCCACTTCCACGCCAAGAACATCCGCCCCGCCGTGGTGGCGAAGGTGCGCAGCGAGGGCTGGTCCTTCCTGAAGGGCGTGGTCGAAGGGGCCTTCACCGTGCCGGGCGATCAAGAGGGGGGGATCGATTTCGGCCCGCTTCTGCAACGGCTTGCCGGGGCAAACTATGACGGCTGGATCGTGATCGAGGCCGAGCAGGACCCGAAGGTCCGCAACCCGCTGCTTTATCAGACGCTGGGTCTGGCGACGCTGAAGCGGCTGTCGCGGGACGCCGGTCTCATCTAACTGCCCGGCGGGACCGGGGGTTTCACACCCCCGGACCCCCGTGGGATATTTGGGGACGGAAAATGAAGGGCTGGGGCATGGAACTGCTGCGAAAGCCGACAGGGACCAATGGCAAGGTTCATGACATCACCCCCGAAAGCGCGGGCTGGGGCTATGTGGGCTTTGGCCTCTATCGGCTGACGCCGGGGCAATCGGCGGCAGAGGCGACGGGAGAGCGCGAGGCGATCCTTGTGCTGGTCGAGGGCAAGGCGCGGATCACGGCGGGCGGGCAGGATTTTGGCGAGATGGGCGAACGGATGAGCGTCTTTGAACGGACGCCGCCGCATTGCCTTTATGTGCCCAATGGCAGCGATTGGACGGCGGTGGCGACGACCGATTGCGTGCTGGCCATCTGCACCGCGCCGGGGCAGGGAAACCATCCCGTGCGGCGGCTGGGGCCCGAGGGGATCACCCTGACGCCACGCGGGACGGGGGCCAATACGCGCTACATCAACAACATCGCGATGGAGGCGCGCGAGGTGGCCGACAGCCTGCTGGTGACAGAGGTCTTCACCCCGCAGGGGAATTGGTCGAGCTATCCCAGCCACCGTCATGACGAGGACGACTTCCCCCGCATGACCTATCTGGAAGAGACCTATTACATGCGCCTGAACCCGGCGCAGGGCTTTGGCATCCAGCGGGTCTATACCGAGGACGGGTCGCTGGATGTGACCATGGCGGTCAAGGATCATGACGTGACGCTGGTGCCCAAGGGGCATCACCCCTGCGGGGCACCCTATGGCTATGACATGTATTACCTAAACGTCATGGCGGGGCCGCGCCGCAACTGGCGGTTCCAGAACGATCCCGATCACGACTGGATCTATCGGCGCGACAATCCGCAGGCCTAGCCTGGCCGCAGACCTAGCCCTGCACGAGCTGCAGTTCGACCATCATCCCCGCGCCGTGGTGGCGAATCTCGCGCGCTACCATGCGGGGGTTGGGCAGGGTGGGGCAAAGCACCACCAGCCGACCGTCGAAACCCATGGTCGCCAGCCGCGCGGCCACGGCCAACGCGTCGAATTCGGCCGCGAAAAGCGGGCAGAACACCCGGTCCACCCCCAGCCTTGCCAGCAGCGCGGCATCCAGCGTTTCGGGCGTTTGCAGGGCGGCCCCTTCAACGCCATCGGGCAGCGCGCAGCCGATCGCGACGGCCATCGCGCCGCGTTCCACCGGTGCGGCGACCGGAGGGCGGGGCGGCGTCACGGCACGGCGCGGGGGGCGCGCGGGTCCGGGTCTTTCCACGCCATGTCCTTCGGTGCCCTGCATCGCGGGTCCTTCCATAAGTCCAAAGCCGTGATATGCCGTGGCAAGGCGGCAGGAGCGTGGCATGGACGCGGAAAACTTGCGAAAGATCGTGGCAGCCATCCCGCTGCCGATGATCGCCATCGGCCCGGATGAGCGGATCGTGGCGGTGAATGCGGCGGCAACGGGGCTTTTCGGGGCCGGGCTAGAGGGGCGGCACCATCTGCTGACCCTGCGCCAGCCCGCGCTTCAGGCCGCCATTGCCGGCGCGCTGATCGAAGGCACCACCGCCACTGCGCGGCATGTGATCCCCGGCCCGTCGCAGGATGCCGCCCATCGCGTGACGGTGGCACCTGTGGGGGGGCATGCGCTTTTGACCTTTGAGGATGTGACCGAGGCGGAACAGATGGGCCAGATGCGCCGCGATTTCGTGGCCAATGTCAGCCACGAGTTGCGCACCCCCCTGACCGCGCTTCTGGGCTTTATCGAGACGTTGCGCGGTGCCGCCCGCGACGATCCCGCCGCCCGCGACCGGTTCCTGTCGATCATGGAGCGTGAGGCAGGCCGGATGAACCGCTTGATTGGCGACCTGCTGCAACTGTCGCGCGTGGAATCCGAGGCGCGGGTGCGTCCGACCACGCGGGTGGACCTGCATGCGCTTGTGGCGTCATCCGCCGCCACGCTGCGGCCCATGGCCGAAGAGGCGGGCGTCCGGCTAGAGATCACGGGCGAGCCGGGGCCGCTGCCCGTGCCTGCCGATGCCGATCAAATCACGCAGGTTCTGGTGAACCTGATCGAGAATGCGGTGAAATATGGCGGTGCAGGCGGCCTTGTCACGCTGCATCTGGCGCGCGAGCAATTGCCGCGCGGCCCCGGCCTTCGGCTGGATGTGATCGACCGGGGCGAGGGGATCGATCCGGTCCACATCCCCCGCCTGACCGAGCGATTCTACCGCGTGGACGGGCACCGCTCGCGCGAGAAGGGGGGCACGGGGCTGGGACTGGCGATTGTAAAACACATCGTTCAGCGCCATCGTGGCCGCATCCGCATCGACAGCACGCCGGGAAAAGGCAGTGTTTTCAGCGTGATCCTGCCAGAGGACTGACCGTGCGACGGGGCAGGGGGTATCCCCGTTCCGGGGCCTTTGTCATGATCTTGTTACAAAACCAATGCATGACGGCGCCGCAGGGCAGCGCCTCCCCTGCGCTACGGAGCAGCCATGCCGTCCCGCCATTCTGCCGACCTGTCCCTGCCCGTCGTTCCGGCGGCCATTCGGCCTGTGGCGAGGGTTGGTCTGGCAGCGCGGGGCGCAGGGATGACCGGCATGCGCTGTGACCGTTGCGAAGCTGTCACCTTCGTCGTGTCAGATGCGGGGGCGGGGTCGGGCGGGCTGCGGGCGGATGACCGTCCTTTGGTCGGTCCGGGCCTGCATCACAGCCGGGCGCTGGTCGCCGCAAAAGAACCCATGGCAGCGCTAAGCCAGTGATGCCTGAACACAAGACAAACAGGACCGGACCATGAGCCTCGGCCTTCTTCTTCTTCTCTTGCTGGGCCTTGGGGCCTTTGCCTTCGTCGCGGGGCGCCAGAGGGCGCTTGCCGCCGTCAAGGGCGATGCGCGCGGGCTGCATTCGTTGCCCGGCTATTACGGACAGACGGTCGCGCTTTTCACGCTGGTGCCGTCGCTGCTGTTCACGCTGGTCTGGCTGCTGATCCAGCCGGTGCTGATCGAACGCACCGTGACCGCGATGATCCTGCCCGAAGATATCGCCGAAGGATCGACGCGCGAGTTGGTGATGTCGGACGTGCGCCGCATCGCCGAAGGCATGGGCACGCTGCTGGAAAGCGGCAGCGTAAGTGACGGGGAACTGGCGGCACTCGCGGGTCAACCCGATGCGCTGATGGCCCGGCTGGGCGAGATGGGCGTGGCGCTTGCCGCCGAAATCCGGCCCCATATCGCCGAGGCCGCGTTGGAATATCGCGCCGAAACCGCGTTCGGTCGCACCATCATGGGGGTGGGGGCGCTGGGTCTGGCGGTGCTGGGGCTGCTGCTGTCGCTTTGGCGGCTGTCGCCGGAATTCCGCGCCCGCAACGTGGTGGAGCGGTTCGTCAATGTCCTGCTGATCGCCGCCTCGTCCATCGCGATCCTCACGACGGCGGGCATCATCTTTTCGCTGGTGTTCGAAACCTACCACTTCTTCGAACTTTACCCGATGCGGGACTTCTTTCTGTCGCTGACATGGTCGCCGAAATTCGGCGGCGGGTCGGACCTTGGCATCTGGCCGCTGTTGTGGGGGACGCTTTACGTGTCCTTCATCGCGCTGCTGGTCGCGGTGCCCATCGGTCTGATGTCGGCGATCTACCTGTCGGAATATGCCTCGCCCGCCATGCGGTCTGTGGCAAAGCCTGCCATCGAAATCCTCGCGGGTATCCCGTCCATCGTCTACGGCCTGTTTGCGCTGATGACGGTCGGGCCGTTCTTGCGCGACTACTTCGCGCAGCCTCTGGGATTGGGCGATTCGTCCTCGTCCGTGATGACGGCGGGGGTTGTGATGGGCATCATGCTGATCCCCTATGTGTCGTCCCTGTCGGATGACATCATCAACGCCGTCCCGCAGGCCATGCGCGACGGGTCCTACGCACTTGGGGCCACGCAGTCCGAAACGATCCGTCAGGTGGTCTTTCCCGCCGCCCTGCCGGGCATCGTGGGCGCGATCCTGATGGCGGGCAGCCGCGCGATTGGCGAAACGATGATCGTCGTGTTGGGCGCGGGGGCGGCGGCAAAGCTGGACCTCAACCCGTTCGAGGCGATGACCACTGTCACCGTGAAAATCGTCAGCCAGTTGACCGGAGATACCGAATTCGCCAGCCCCGAGACGCTGGTGGCCTTTGCCCTTGGCCTGACGCTGTTTGTCTTCACGCTGGGTCTGAACGTCCTCGCACTCTACATCGTGCGCAAATACCGGGAGCAGTACGAATGACCGACCTTACCGCTGCACCCGCCGCGCGCCCCCGCGTGTCGCTGATCGAACCGGATGACCGGACGCGCCGCCGCAACGCGTCGGAACGCCGCTTCCGCATGGTGGGCATCGCCGCCGTCGGCGTGGGCCTGCTGGCGCTGGTGATCCTTCTGACCTCGATCCTCGGCAACGGGCTGTCGGCCTTTCGCCAGACGTGGATCACCATCCCGATCACGCTGGACGAGGCGGTGCTGGACAAACAGGGCAACCGCAACCCGGACGAGATGAAGAAGGTCACGACCATCGGCTATGGCAAGCTGATGTCAAAGGCGCTTTTGACCGCGTTGAAGGACAAGGGCATCGACACCGCCGCCCTGACCGACAAAGAGATCATGGCGCTCTTGTCCAAGGAAGCCCCCGCCGACCTGCGCGATGTGGTGCTTGCCGATCCCTCGCTGGTTGGCCAGACGATCAGCTTCGACGCCTTCGCCACCTCGCGCATCGACGGCTTCCTCAAGGGCCGCGTGACGATGGAAAGTGCGGTGCGCGATGCCAATATCAGCCCCGAACAGCTGCAACTGGCGCAGCGGATGGAAGAGGCGGGCCTCATCAACAAGCGGCTGAACTGGGGCTTCCTCACCCGGCCCGATGCGTCTGAACTGCGCCCCGAAGCCTCGGGTCTTGGCGTCGCCATCCTTGGATCGGCCTATATGATGATCGTCGTGCTGGTGCTGTCGCTGCCCATCGGCGTGGCGGCCTCTATCTATCTAGAGGAACTGGCCCCCAAGAACCGCTGGACCGACCTGATCGAGATCAACATCGCCAACCTCGCCGCCGTGCCGTCGATCGTCTTCGGCATCCTCGCGCTGGCGCTGTTCATCAACATCTGGGGCCTGCCGCAATCCGCCCCGCTGGTGGGCGGCCTTGTCCTGACGCTGATGACGCTGCCCACGATCATCATCGCCACCCGCGCCAGCCTGAAGGCCGTGCCCCCGTCGATCCGCGATGCGGCGCTTGGCGTGGGCGCGTCCAAGATGCAGGCCATCTTTCACCACGTGCTGCCTCTGGCCATGCCGGGGATCCTGACGGGCACCATCCTTGGCCTTGCACGGGCCTTGGGCGAATCCGCGCCGCTGCTGCTGATCGGGATGGTGGCCTTTGTGCGCGACTATCCCGGTGCCCCGCCGCAGGGCCTGCTGGACCCCGCCTCGGCCCTGCCGGTGCAGGTCTTCAGCTGGACTCAGCGCGCGGACCCCGCCTTTGTCGAACGCGCCTCGGGTGCGATCATCGTGCTTCTCGTGTTCCTGCTGGCCATGAATGCGCTGGCCATCATCCTTCGCCGCCGCTTTGAGCGGCGCTGGTAAAAGGGTATCCCCATGAACGACATGCGTCTGACGGAGAGAGTCGTGACCGATACAGCAAAGATGACCGCCCGTGGCGTGCAGGTCCACTACGGGACCAACCATGCGCTGAAGGATGTCGATGTCGACATCCTCGACAAGACGGTGACCGCCTTCATCGGCCCGTCGGGCTGTGGGAAGTCCACCTTCCTGCGCTGCCTGAACCGGATGAACGACACCGTCGCCTCTGCCCGCGTGACCGGCAAGATCGAGATGGACGGTCAAGACATCTACGACCCCCGCGTCGACCCGGTGCAACTGCGCGCCAAGGTGGGCATGGTGTTCCAAAAGCCGAACCCCTTTCCGAAGTCGATCTACGACAACGTGGCCTATGGCCCCAAGATCCACGGTCTGGCCCGCGGCAAGGCCGAACTGGACGAGATCGTGGAAACCTCGTTGAAGAAAGCCGCGCTCTGGAACGAGGTGAAGGACCGCCTCGCCTCGCCGGGAACGGGCCTGTCCGGCGGCCAGCAGCAGCGCCTTTGCATCGCCCGCGCGGTCGCCACTTCGCCCGAGGTGCTGTTGATGGACGAACCCTGCTCGGCGCTCGACCCCATCGCGACGGCCCAGATCGAAGAACTGATCGACGAATTGCGCGCCCAGTTTTCGGTCGTGATCGTCACCCATTCCATGCAGCAGGCCGCGCGCGTGTCGCAGCGGACGGCCTTCTTCCATCTCGGCTATCTGGTCGAATATGGCGAAACGGGGAAGATCTTCACCAACCCGAACGATCCCCGCACGGAATCCTATATCACCGGCCGGATCGGCTGACGGAGGCGACGATGACCACCACACATATCCTTTCCGCCTTCGACCGTGACCTTGAGGGTATCCAGGCCATGGTGATGCGCATGGGCGGTCTGGTCGAGGCCGCGATCCTCGACGCCGCCGAGGCGCTGGAGACGCGGGACGAGGAACTGGCCCAGCGCGTCCGCGCGGGCGACAAGGCGATCGACGCGCTGGAAGAGCAGATCAACGCCGAATGCGCCCGCGTCATCGCGATCCGGGCCCCGGCGGCATCGGACCTGCGGACGGTGCTGACCGTGATGAAAATCGCGGCCAATCTGGAACGCTGTGGCGATTATGCCAAGAACCTTGCCAAGCGGTCGATGGTGCTTGCCCAGATGACGGCGCTGCCGGGGGTGACCGGGTCGGTGCGGCGGATGGCAAAGCAGGTGACGCTGCTGCTCAAGGACGGGCTGGATGCCTATATCGCCCGTGACGCCCGCATGGCCGAAGATGTGCGCCAGCGCGATCAGGACGTGGACCAGATGTACAACGCGCTGTTCCGCGAATTGCTGACCCACATGATGGAAGACCCGCGCAACATCACCCCGGCGATGCACCTGCATTTCATCGCCAAGAATATCGAACGCGTCGGTGACCATGCGACGGCAGTGGCCGAGCAGGTGATCTACCTCGTCACCGGGGCGGTGCCGGGCGATGCGCGGCCCAAGGTGGACAGCACGACAACAGGCCCCAACGCATGACCAAACCCACCGTCCTTGTGGTCGAGGACGAACCCGCCCAGCGCGAGGTTCTGGCCTACAACCTTGGGGCGGAAGGATTTGCCGTGCTGACCGCCGCCACCGGGGCCGAGGCGGAACTGATCGTGGCGGAAACCCCGCCCGACGTGATCCTGCTTGACTGGATGCTGCCCGAGGTGTCGGGGATCGAACTTTGCCGCCGCTTCAAGACGCGGGTTGAGACGCGGGCGATCCCCATCGTCATGCTCTCGGCCCGCGGCGAAGAGGTGGACCGCGTCCGCGGGCTTGAAACGGGCGCGGATGACTATGTGGTGAAGCCCTATTCGATGCTGGAACTGATGGCGCGGCTGCGGGCGCATTTGCGCCGCGCGCGGCCAACGACTGTGGGGCAGGTGCTGGACCATGGCGACCTGCGTCTGGACACCGAAACCCACCGCGTCCATCGCGCAGGGACCGAGGTGAAGCTTGGTCCCACCGAATTCCGTCTGCTGGCCTGCCTGATGGAACGCCCCGGCCGCGTCTTCACGCGTGAGGCGCTGCTGGACCGCGTCTGGGGCCGCGACGTCTATGTCGAAACGCGGACGGTCGATGTGCATGTGGGCCGCCTGCGTAAGGCCCTGACCGACGCGGGGGGCGAAGACCCCATCCGCACGGTGCGCGGATCGGGCTATTCGCTGGGATAGGGGGCCTGTGGCACCATGCCCGCCGCGCGCATCGGGCGGTCTGCCCAACGGTCGGCGGACCCTTTCTTGCATCCCTTCGGAAAGCCGCGACAAAAACACCAAACGTCGCTTGACGCCGCTCGCGCCCTTCCGTAATACCCCCTCACGTTCGGGAAGCCGGGCGGTGGACACGCGGTTGTAGCTCAGTCGGTTAGAGTACCGGCCTGTCACGCCGGGGGTCGCGGGTTCGAGCCCCGTCAACCGCGCCACCGCCCGCTTCCCCGAATGTGACCAGCGCGGTTGTAGCTCAGTCGGTTAGAGTACCGGCCTGTCACGCCGGGGGTCGCGGGTTCGAGCCCCGTCAACCGCGCCACTTTCCCTAAGTCCAGATTGCCACAGCGGATAAGTCCAAGGGACGCCGCCGCCTGAGTCGCGCCGTCGCTGCATGCATGGTTAATCCCACAGGCAGCGTACGCTGCGTATGTACAGTTTGCGGCACAGAATACGGCACAGAAAACGGCACAGCCGTTTTCTGCCAATCTCTTGAAATCCCAAAGGATTAACGCAGCGCCCGCCGCGTCACAGCTTCAGTCGGTACCGCACATGCCCATCCGACTTGACGAAGCGGTCATACAGCCTGCGCGCCACTTCGTTTTCCTGATCCGTGTGCCAGTACAGCCGCTGCCACCCCGCCGCTTTGGCCAGCTTCATCAGGTCGCGGATCAACTGCTTCCCGATGCCCTTTCCCCGCGCCTCGGGCGCAAGGTAAAGGTCCTCTAGATAGCAGTCATCCCCGATCACCCATGTCGACGGATGGTGCAGGTGGATGGCGAATCCCACCATCTTTCCCGCCTCAAACGCCAGCCGCGCCTTGACCGGACTGTCGAGGTCCATCAGCCGCGCCCAAGTCGCCGCAGTGATCTCTGGCGTCAGCGTAACCTCATAGAAATCAAGGTATTGCTGCCAAAGCTCGCGCCATCCCCGCTCGTCGCTTGGGGTGGCGTCGCGGATGATCAGCTTCATCATGCCAGCCTCGCCAGAACACGCGCCCAAGACCGGATGCCTTTGTGGAAACACTCCAGATCATACTTCTCGTTCGGGGAATGAATCTGGTCGTCATCCCGCCCGAACCCGATCAGCATCGCATCCATCCCCAGCACCGACTTGAAATAGCCCGCAATCGGGATCGATCCGCCCGACCCGACAAAGGCCGCCGCGCGCCCCCATTCGTCCCCCAGCGCCTGACGCGCCGCCTCGAACGCCGGATCGCCGATCTCCATCACGCTGGCGGGTGACCCTTCGATGCCGTCATGCCAGACAATCTCGCAATCCGCAGGAATCCGCGCTTCGGCCCATTTGCGGAAGGATTTCAACACCTTCTCCGGGTCCTGCCGCGACACCAGACGGAAGCTTACCTTCGCATGGGCCTCGGACGGCAGCACCGTCTTGAACCCCGCCCCGGTATAGCCGCCCCAAACCCCGTTCACTTCCGCCGTGGGGCGCGACCAGATCATTTCCAAAGGCGTGCGGTCCGTCTCTCCGGCCGGAAGCGAAAGCCCGACATCCCCCAGATACTTCGCATGGTCAAAGGCCAAGGCCTGCCACTGCGACCGCAACTCATCCGGCAATTCGGCCACATCGTCATAGAATCCAGGCACTTGCACGCGCCCATCCTCATCATGCAGCCCCGCCAACAGCCGCGACATCACATGGATCGGATTGCGCGCCAACCCGCCATACATGCCCGAATGCAAGTCCCGGTCGGCGGCCCGCACCGTGAACTCGGCCTTGCACAGCCCGCGCAGCATGGTGGTGATCGCGGGCACCGCATCCTCGAACAGCCCGGTGTCGCAGATTAGCGCAAGGTCGGCCCGCAGCTCTGCCGCATTCTCTTTCATGAAAGGGATCAGCGAAGGCGACCCCGACTCCTCCTCGCCCTCCAGAAAGATCGTGAGCCGGCAGGGCAGGGACCCATGCACCGCCTTCCACGCCCGGCAGGCCTCAAGGAAGGTCATCAACTGCCCCTTGTCATCCGACGACCCCCGCGCGCGGATCACCTTGCCCTTCGGCGTTTCCTCGATTGCCGGATCGAAGGGATCGCGCGCCCAAAGCTCTAACGGATCAACGGGTTGCACGTCGTAATGCCCATAGAACAGCAGATGCCGCCCGCCCGCGCCGCCATGCCCCACCACCATCGGATGCCCCGGCGTCGGACGGCTTGCCGCGTTAAATCCCAGCCCCCGCGGGTCCGCCGCCAACCACTCTGCCGCCGTCGCGCAATCGCCCCTATAGGCCGGATCGGTTGAAATCGACGGGATCCGCAGCAGGTCCATCAACCGCTCCAACGCCTGCGGCAGGTCCGCATCGATCCGGGCAAGCACGGCGTCAAGGGTCATGGTCTGTCTCCTTCTTGTGATCCGAAGGCAGACCCTAACAGCACTTCTGCCCCTGTCCAGACCCGCCCACCCGCGCTATGACGAGCGCAACGAATGATGAAGGAGTGTGCCATGTCCCGCTTGTTCCCCGCCCTTCTGGCAACCCTTGCCGCCCTGCCTGCCGCCGCCCAGACCGTCACCGGGGACGCGGCGGCTGCCCTGCTTTTCCCGTCCAAAGGGGCCGAGGTCGAAATGGCCCCCGGCGACATCCTGCCCAAGGATCAGGCCAAGATGCTTGAGATGGTCGCAAAGGACCAACCCTATTACGCCGCCATCGCCATCTCGCCCGAAGAGGGCCTGATGTCCGAGGCGACGATGGCCGCCGCCAACCACCACACGGTCGAAGCTGCCTCTGCCGCAGCCCTTGCCCAGTGCAACGCCAAGAAGAAGGGTGCGACCGACTGCGTCATCGTGGCCACCGTCCGCCCTGAGGGGTGGGAGGCGCGGCCGCTTCAGCTTTCTTCCGGCGCGACCGAAGATTTCGCCAATTATTCCGGGGCTTTGGCCATTTCTGCCATGACCGGGTCCTGGGGCATCGGCAATTCACCCGAAGAAGCCCTCGCCGCCTGCGCCACCAAGCAAGAGGCCGCGACGGATTGCGCGGTTGCCATTCAGGACTGACCGCACCATTTACCCCCGCAAAGGGTCCGCCGTCTCTGCTTTCGGCATTTGATGCATATCAATGTCACCTTCCGCCGGAAGTTGGATACGGGGTCAGATCGATGCCGAAATGCAGTTCCGCCAGCCTTGGATCACAAGGGCTGCGGGACAGGCGCACCAAAGACGGCAGGGATGCCGGATAGGAGACGCGATGGATTACGAAGCCGCGCTGGATGCCAGCCTGCAGCGCCTGCACGACGAAGGCCGCTACCGGACCTTCATCGACATCGAACGCCGCAAGGGCCATTTCCCGCAGGCCATCTGGCGCCGCCCCGACGGGTCCGAGCGTGAGATCACCGTCTGGTGCGGCAATGACTATCTGGGCATGGGCCAGCACCCCGAAGTTCTGGCCGCCATGCACGAGGCGCTGGATGCCACGGGCGCGGGTTCGGGCGGCACGCGCAATATTTCGGGCACGACCATCTATCACAAGCGGCTAGAGGCCGAACTGGCCGACCTGCACGGCAAAGAGGCGGCGCTTGTCTTCTCTTCTGCCTATATCGCCAATGACGCGACGCTTTCGACGCTGCGCCTGCTTTTCCCCGGCCTGATCATCTATTCTGACGCGCTCAACCACGCTTCCATGATCGAAGGCGTCCGCCGCGGGGGCGGGGCCAAGCGCATTTTCCGCCACAACGATCTGGCCCATCTGCGCGACCTTCTGGCCGCCGATGATCCCGCCGCGCCAAAGCTGATCGCCTTTGAATCCGTCTATTCGATGGATGGCGATTTCGGCCCGATCAAGGAAATCTGCGATCTTGCCGAAGAATTCGGCGCGCTGACCTATATCGACGAGGTGCATGCCGTCGGCATGTACGGCCCGCGCGGGGCAGGGGTTGCCGAACGCGACGGCCAGATGCACCGCATCGATATCATCAACGCCACATTGGCCAAGGCCTATGGCGTCTTCGGCGGCTATATCGCGGCCTCGGCCAAGATGGTGGATGCGATCCGGTCCTATGCGCCGGGCTTCATCTTCACCACCTCGCTGCCGCCCGCAGTCGCAGCCGGGGCTGCGGCATCCGTTCGAATCCTGAAAACCGCGCAGCACCTGCGCGACTCGCAGCAGCGTCACGCGCGCATTCTGAAGATGCGGCTCAAGGGGTTGGGACTGCCGATCATCGACCACGGCAGCCACATCGTCCCGGTGCATGTGGGCGACCCCGTCCACTGCAAGATGCTGTCCGACATGCTGTTGGAAAACTACGGGATTTATGTGCAGCCGATCAACTTTCCCACCGTGCCAAGGGGCACGGAACGGCTGCGATTCACGCCCTCTCCGGTTCACGATTCTAAACAGATCGACCATCTCGTGCGCGCGATGGATGCACTCTGGCGCCATTGTGCGCTGAATCGCGCCGAGGTCTCTGCCTGACCCGTTCCACGCATGCAAATTCGCTTGCCCTATGTTAGCTTATCTTCAATACGAAAGAAGATGAGTCGCGCCAAAAGCGACTCGGGGCGTGTGGGGCAGTGAAGGGGCAGGGTGCATGATCGGTTGGAGGTCGAAACCTTCGACGGACGAGGTCGAGAAGCCGAAAGGTTTTGATGATTTCGAACTGCGCCTTGGCGACCTGATGCGGGGCGAACGCGCCACGCTGGGCAAATCCCTGCTGGACGTGCAGCGCGAACTCAAGATCAAGGCAACCTATATCGCCGCGATTGAAAATGCCGACGTCTCAGCCTTTGAGACTCAGGGTTTCGTCGCTGGCTATGTGCGATCCTATGCGCGCTACCTTGGGATGGACCCGGACTGGGCCTTCCGCAAATTCTGTGTCGAGGCGAATTTCACCGTCGCCCATGGCATGAGCGCGGCGGCATCGTCGCCCATCATCACGGCCAAGCGCAGCGTGAGCGAATTCGGCGACCCGCTCGCCAATCCCAACGCGACCTTCGTTCCCCGTGGCGAAAGCGTCTTTGCGCGCGTTGAACCGGGTGCCGTCGGATCTTTGGCCGTTCTGGTCGCGCTGATCGGGGCCATCGGGTATGGCGGCTGGTCCGTGTTGCAGGAAGTGCAGCGCGTGCAGCTTGCCCCCGTGGATCAGGCCCCGGCCGTCGTGGCCGAAATAGACCCGCTGGCCGGCGTCAAACCGGTTGCGCCCATCGTGGCCGAAACCGCGCCGCAAGCCGCAGGTCCCATCGACCCCGCCGCCGAAACCGCGCTGGCCGAGGCCGAAACCTCTGCCGAGCCTGACCTGATGGACCGAATCTATCGCCCGCAGGCGCTGGACGTTCCGGTCCTGACCTCGCGCGATGGTCCGATCGCGTCTATCAATCCGCGTGATGTCGGCACGTTTGCCACACCGAATGCGGGGGCGGAACTGGCATCCGCCGTCGATGGCGCGGTGGCCGAGGCGCTGGATGTCGGCGTGCAGGTCGTGGCCGACGCGGCGCCGCAACTGGAAGTTCTGGCCGTGCGGCCGTCTTGGGTGCGCGTGCAATCCGCCGATGGCACGGTGCTGTTCGAAAAGATCCTCGATGCGGGCGAACGCTATGCCGTCCCGCAGCTTGAAGAACCGCCGGTTCTGCGGGCGGGCAATTCAGGTTCCATTTACTTCTCTGTGAACGGCAAGACGTTCGGGCCCGCTGCCCCCGGCGCATCCGTGGTCAAGAACGTGGCCCTTTCCGCCGACTCTCTGGCCCAGACCTTTGCAGAGGCCGATGTGGCGGGCGATGCGGACCTTGCGAAGTTCGTGAATGTCGCGGAAGTGACGCCCGAACCGCAGCCGCAGGTCGACTGACTGTAAACTTTCCATTACACTCGTCCCAGAAGGGGGCAACGCATGTTGCCCTTGGCCTTGCGCGCCCTTATCTCTGGGTGCGACCATCATCTGGGACCGCTTTCATGTCGCTGAACCACGTCCGCCCTTGGCGCAACATCTACCGCCGCAAATCACGCCAGATCCGGGTGGGCAAGGTCCTCGTGGGCGGTGACGCCCCGATCAGCGTGCAGACGATGACGAACACGCTGACGACCGACATCGCCGCCACCATCGAACAGGTGCAGCGCTGCGCCATCGCCGGGGCCGATATCGTCCGCGTCTCTACCCCCGATGAGGAAAGCACCCGCGCACTGAAAGAGATCGTGGCGGAAAGCCCGGTTCCCATCGTGGCTGACATCCATTTCCACTATCGCCGCGCCATCGAGGCCGCAGAGGCGGGTGCCGCCTGCCTGCGGATCAACCCCGGCAATATCGGTGACGCAAAGCGCGTCAAGGAAGTGGTCAAGGCCGCCAAGGACCACGGCTGTTCCATCCGCATCGGCGTGAATGCCGGGTCTCTGGAAAAGCACCTGCTGGAAAAATACGGCGAACCCTGCCCGGATGCGATGGTCGAATCCGGCATGGACCATATCAAGCTGTTGCAGGACAACGATTTTCACGAATTCAAGATCAGTGTGAAGGCCTCTGACGTCTTCCTCGCTGCCGCTGCCTATCAGCAACTGGCCGAAGCCACCGACGCCCCCATCCACCTTGGCATCACCGAAGCCGGCGGCCTCGTCTCCGGCACGGTCAAATCCGCCATAGGCCTTGGAAACCTGCTCTGGATGGGGATTGGCGACACCATCCGCGTCTCGCTTTCCGCCGATCCGGTGGAAGAGGTGAAGGTGGGGTACGAAATCCTCAAATCCCTCGGCCTGCGCCATCGCGGCGTGACCATCATCTCCTGCCCCTCTTGCGCGCGGCAGGGCTTTGACGTCATCAAGACCGTCTCGGCGCTCGAGGATCGGCTGGCCCACATCACCACCTCGATGTCGCTGTCGATCATCGGCTGCGTGGTCAACGGGCCGGGCGAGGCGCTGATGACCGACATCGGCTTTACCGGCGGTGGGGCAGGGTCCGGCATGGTCTATCTGGCGGGCAAGCAAAGCCACAAGCTGGGCAATGACCAGATG